>CADCQU010000161.1 GCA_902803635.1 uncultured Lachnospiraceae bacterium
CAGCGACCAAGGCGTTGCGCCATCGCCCGAAGGGCGATTTAATTGCGCAACGCCCGCGTTACAGTTCAGGGCACCTGAACTGTAACGGGAAATGAGCTTAACTTGCAATCAGCCAGCTCCCGCATTTTAAGCTCAAAATGTCTTCATTGGGGAAATGAGCTTAACTTGCAATCAGCCAGGCCCCACATATTAAGCTCAAAATAACTTTTTCGTGGATATAAGCTTAACTCGCAACCGGGCGCTCCCCGCATTAAGCCTAAAGCCTTCATTTTCTTATACAACTGTTTTTACGGAAGAACGTAGATGGCTAAACAGTAACCCACATACATCCTAAATTGTCTTACATTTGTAAAGCACTTGACATTTGCCGTGGATATGGTACTATAATAGCACTCGAATAATGAAAGTGCTAACAGAATTGAAGAAGATGGAATCCAGTTGAGGAGGCTCCACGCATTTGCCTCATGGGGAGCGGTGAGAAATCTAAAGCAGCTGGCGAAAGACGGATACAGGTACGACCGGGGCCTTGCCATAAAACCGGTCAGAGAAGAGGTGATGTTATGGAAAGAACGACAACAATGGTACTTCCGGTATATGACACGGTGCTTATCCCCGATGTGGAATTTCGCATCCGGATGGACGAGGTGACGCCGGAGGAGAGGAAAAAGATTAAGGAAAATGGCGGGCAGGCCATCCTTCTGCCAATAAGGGAGGACAAGGAGCGGAAGGACATTAAGGACGAGGACTGCCTGGAGCTCGGGCTTCTGGCGCAGATTGGCGAGATTGAGGACAGCCCGATGGGGGTCGTACTCAGCGTGGAGGACGGCCAGAAGGTGCGCGTCCTGGAGATCAAGGGGTTCGGCGGCGTTTTGGAGGCCGCCTGCGACATTCTCCCGGAAACCCCGGATATCACCGAGAAGGGAGAACACGAACTCCTGGAGCGCCTCAAGCGCATTTCCGTGGAGACGGTCTCCCACATCCGGGGCGGCGATTACGTGGTCACGATTATCAAGTCCACGGAGAACATCGCCCAATTTGCCGTGCTGTTCTGCCCCTTCCTCGACATGACCCCCGAGCAGAAGTACGACCTTCTGGCCACGGACTCCCGCCGCGCGAGGGGCCTCCTCGTTTTCGAGGCCCTGCAGCGGTTCAAGGGTACCGTGGATTTGCAGGTCGATCTTGCCACGCGCGAGGATTCTGACGGGAAGGTATACAAGAAGGCTGCAATCCGCAAGCAGATCGATCTTTTGGAGAAGCAGCTGCACCAAATCGACCCCGAGGAGAAGGTGGATGAGGACAGCTTTGAGAGTCGCATTGACAAATGCGGGATGCCGGAGGAGGTCCAGAAGGAGGTCCGCCGCGTACTGAACCGCTTCGAGCAGGAGCCGCCAAATGGTGCGGAGTACAACTCGCTCTACAGCTACCTGGATTTCGTGACGACCCTTGCCTGGAAGCCGGAGAAGACGGAGAAGGTGGATCTTACGAAGGCGACGAAGATCCTGGACCGCGACCACTATGGCCTCAAGAAGGTGAAGGAACGCATTCTGGAGCATTTGGCGGTGATGGCCTTAAAGGGCAAGCAGAGCGGCTCCATCCTTCTCTTCGTCGGTGCTCCAGGTACGGGCAAGACCTCGATGGGCCGCGCGATCGCGGAGGCCCTCGGCCGGAAGTACGTGCGCATTTCCCTCGGCGGCATCCGCGACGAGGCGGAAATTCGTGGGCATCGCCGCACTTACGTCGGTGCGCTTCCGGGGCGCATCATGGCCGGTATTCACCGCGCCGGTGTCTCGAACCCGGTCATGGTCCTCGACGAGGTGGACAAGCTCTATTCGAGCTACAACGGAGACCCGTCGAGCGCCCTCCTCGAGGTACTTGACCCCGAGCAGAACTCGACCTTCACGGATCATTATGTGGACCTTCCCTACGACCTCTCCCAGGTGGTCTTCCTCTGCACGGCAAATTACTGGGAAGATATTCCGACCCCGCTTCTCGACCGCATGGAGGTGATCGAGATCCCCGGCTATACGCCGCTTGAAAAATACGAGATCGGAAAGCGGCATTTGCTGCCGCAGGCCATCGAGGAGTCGGGCCTTTCGAAGAAGGACATCCAGATTTCCGACGCGGCCCTCCGGAAGATCATTGAAGAGTACACCTTGGAGGCCGGTGTCCGGAGCC
Source organism: uncultured Lachnospiraceae bacterium (assembly GCA_902803635.1). Classification (GTDB taxonomy): domain Bacteria; phylum Bacillota; class Clostridia; order Lachnospirales; family Lachnospiraceae; genus Chordicoccus. Next base: position 2,176 of record CADCQU010000161.1, read on the forward strand.
TCAAGAAAAAGCTGCTGACCATTTGCCGGAAGGCGGCCGTCAAGATCCTCACCGGGACGGTTGGTCCCATCAAGGTGAAGGCCAAGGAGCTGGAGGACTACCTCGGCGTGGACAAGGTTATCCCCGACAAGGCCCTGAAGGAGAACACCGTCGGCGTTTGCACGGGGCTTGCCTACAACGGCGTCGGCGGGGCAATCCTGTTTATCGAGACGGTCGGCATGCGCGGCACCGGGCGGTTTGTCATTACCGGGCAGCTTGGCGAAGTCATGCAGGAGAGCGCGGACGTGGCCTTAAGCCTTGTACGCCTCTGCGTACAGGAAAAAAATGTGGATTTCCGGAATGTGGATTTCCACGTCCATGTTCCCGAGGGGGCCACACCCAAGGACGGTCCCTCGGCGGGCGCAGCGCTCTTCACATCCCTGCTTTCGCTCGTCCTCAACGTACCCGTGGACGCGAAGCTGGCCATGACAGGCGAAATCTCGCTCCGGGGCGACGTCATGCCCATCGGAGGGCTCACCGAGAAGCTGATGGCCGCCGAGAGGGCCGGCATCGAGCGCGTCCTCATCCCGAAGGATAATGTGCAGGATCTGAAGGAGGTTCCAAAGGAGGTTCTGAAGAAACTGACCATCCTTCCGGTCAACAACCTTGTCGAAGTTGTCCGCGAGGCCATGCACATCGACCTCCCCCTCCCCGTAAGACCTTTCCTCGAAATCGCCAAACAGGCGGCGGAGGAGAGCGAGAAGGAGAAGGAGAAGGAGAAGGAGAAGGACGGGAAGAAGAAGGACGAGAAGGAGAAAGACGGTGAGCCCGAGAAGGACG
>CADCQU010000162.1 GCA_902803635.1 uncultured Lachnospiraceae bacterium
GCAAAGGGATTCTTCGCTTCGCTCAGAATGACAGGCAGCCTGCGCTACAAAGTCACACTTTTGTTGCTGATAACAGTACAGCTGCTAACGCCCCGGCCAGGGACGGTCTTTCCGTCCGCCTCGCCTACCTTGTCCCTGCCCTTATCCTTGTGGCGATGAACCTCTTCCTCGGCCTTAATTCCGGTGCGGTGGTGGAGCTCATCGAGAAGGGGCTTGCGATGTTTCTGTAGATCATTTTTTCGGTTGCCAAATAATAATTTTTAGAAGGAAAATGCCATGCTGTATCTTGCTTCTTTTTTCATCCCGGCGATCTTTGGAGTTCTGGTCGGCGTGCTGCGTCTTACGGACCGCCAGCGGCGGCTTTTGTCCTGCGCGGCCATTTTCGCCACCGACCTTTTCGGGGGGCTTGCGGCCGCCTTCGGCGGCGAGAGCACGCTGCTGGTCTTTGCGCCGGGGGTGTCCATTTCCTTCCGGGCGGACGGCGTGGGCCGGTTCTTCCTGATTCTGGTACTCCTGCTCTATACGGCCGTCCTCTTCTATGCCTTTGAATATATGCAAATGGAAGAGCGCGAGGGGATGTTCTTTGCATTTTTCCTGATTTCCCTCGGGGCCATGCTCTTGGTGACGATGGCGGGGAATTTGGTGACCCTCTACCTTTGCTTCGAGTTCGCGACACTCACCTCCATGCCCTTGGTCCTCCATGAGATGACCCGCGAGGCCATCGCGGCCGCGCGGAAATACCTCTTTTACTCGATCGGCGGCGCCCTTCTGGGACTCTTGGGCGTGTTCTATGTGTATTTCTGCGCGGGAGAAAACACGATGTTCGCTCCCGGCGGCATCCTCGACCCGGTCAAGGCGGCGGAGAACCGGGAGGTGCTTCTGGCTCTGGTCTTCGTGGCTATCGTGGGCTTTGGCACCAAGGCCGGCCTCTACCCGATGCACGGCTGGCTGCCCACGGCCCATCCCATCGCTCCGGCTCCGGCCTCCTCGCTTCTTTCGGGCATCATCGCAAAGGCCGGCATCCTGGCGGTCATCCGCCTCGTCTATTTCTCGGTCGGGCCGGAATATCTCCGGGGAACCTGGGTGCAGCTCGTCTGGAGCATTTTGGCGATGCTGACGATTTTCATGGGCTCGATGATGGCCTTCTGCGAGAAGGTGACGAAGAAACGCCTCGCCTACTCCACCATCAGCCAGCTCTCCTACATCATGCTGGGGCTTTCGCTCCTTACCGAGGGCGGGCTCATCGGCGGGCTTCTGCACGCCGCGGCCCATGTGGCGGCGAAGGGCTGCCTCTTCCTCTGCGCGGGCGTCTTCATCTATAAATTAGGAAAGAGACGGGTCGACGAGCTGCGCGGGATTGGCCGCGTGATGCCCATCACCCTCTGGTGCTTCCTCATCAGTGCACTTTCTCTCGTTGGCATCCCGCCCTTTGCCGGCTTTGTCAGCAAATGGCACCTCGCCTTGGCGGGTCTTTCCTCGGCAAATGCCGTACTCGCGGTGCTGATGCCCTGCATTTTGCTTCTCTCCGCGCTCCTTACGGCCGGGTACCTCCTGCCGGTGGTGATTGACGGTTTCTTCCCGGAACGCGCCGGACATGGGCACGCGGCGGGGAAGGCGGCAGCAGCAGAAAATGCGGAAACAGACGGGGAAGAAAACTACGCGGACATGCCCGAGAGCTCCAAGGAGCCGACCTGGCGCATGGTGGTTCCGATGCTGGTTCTCTCCGCCGCCTCCCTGCTCTTTGGCATTTTCGGCGGACAGATCGCGGCCTTCCTCTCCCAGGTGCTCGCGGGGGTGTGCGCATGAGCGGATATTTTCTCCTCGTCCCCATTTGCCTGCCGCTTTTGGGGGGAGTCTACGTCCTTCTCCGCGAGCCGAAGACGGACCGTAGGCGCCTCCTCATCTGTGAAGGCTTCGCCATCGCCGCCGCGGCGGCGACATTTGCCATGCTCTTTGCAGGCTCCCGGGACGTGGTGCGGATTTACAGTTTCATGAAGGGCTTTTCGATTGCCTTTCGAATCGATGGGCCGGCCATGCTCTTTGCCGGCATGGTGAGCCTCATGTGGCCCTTCGTGCTGCTCTACGCGAAGGCGTACATGGAGGGCGAGCGGCAGCGGGACAAGTTTTTTGCCTTCTTCACGGCGACCTACGGCATCACCCTTGGCGTCGCATTTGCCGCGAACCTCGTCACGATGTATGTCTTTTTTGAGATGCTGACGCTCGTAACCATCCCGCTGGTGAGCCATTACGAGAACCACGACAGCCTCTACGCCGGACGGAAATACGCGGCCTACTGCATCGGCGGGTCTTCGCTCGGCTTCATCGCGGTGGTCATTTGCTCGCTCTCCGGGAGCGACGTCTTCGTCTATGGCGGAAGCCTTGGCGGCGGCTTCTCGATGGATTTCCTTCGGCTCGTCTATCTCTTCGGCTTTTTCGGCTTCGGAATCAAGGCGGCCATCTTCCCGTTCCACGGCTGGCTGCCGACGGCGGGTGTCGCGCCGACCCCGGTGACGGCCCTCCTCCACGCGGTTGCGGTCGTGAACACGGGCATTTTCGCTGTCACACGCCTGACCTGGTACGTCTACGGGCCTGCCGTGCTCCGCGGGAGCGTCGCGCAGAACATTTGCCTCGTCGCGGCCGCCTTCACGCTCCTTTTTGCGGCGGTCATGGCCGTGCGCGAGCGGCAGCTGAAACGCCGGCTCGCCTACTCCACGGTGAGCAATCTTTCGTACATGCTGTTCGGCGTGGCTCTGCTCACCCCCGCCGGCCTTTTTGGGGGGCTTTTGCACATGCTGTTCCACGGCATCATCAAGATGTCGCTTTTCCTCTGCGTGGGCGCCTTCATGCACGTCACGGGCAAGGCCTATGTTTACGAGACAAATGGCGCGGGCCGCAGGATGCCGCTGACCTTTGGGTTTTACACGCTCGGGGCGCTTTCGCTCACGGGTATCCCGCTCTTTTGCGGCTTTATTTCCAAATGGAGCCTCCTTACGGCCGGCGCAGACGCTGGCGGGCCCTTTGCACTTCTTGGGGTCATTTGCCTCATCCTGTCGGCGTTCCTCTGCGCGATCTACACGCTGAGCGTGAGTATCCGAGCCTTCTTCCCGGCAAAATTGCAGGGGGAGGTTTATGCGGAAGAGATTTCCGTGACCCGATCGAACGAGGAGCAAAACGCTCCGACCCAGGGTACCTTCCGCTCGGAAATCCGCGAGGCTCCATGGCAGATGCTCCTTCCCATCGGGGTTTTCGCGGCGCTGAATGTTCTTTTTGGCATCTTCCCGGGAATCATCACTCCCTTCGTACAGGGGATTGCGAACGGATTGTTCTGAAATTGCTGTTATTGAGGTATAAACATGCTGGTCTACGCAATTGTATTTCTTCCATTTCTAGCGGCGGGCATCGCTTACCCGCTCGGAAGAAGGCACGAACGGACGCGCGACGTCTTCGTGCCTGCATTTGCCTTGCTCATTTTTATCCTCACGATCCTGCTTTTCTGGCAGCGGGGGAGCGGACCGTCGCTTTCCGGCGTGCTCTCGATGGGGCTTTCGTTCACCGTGGACGGGTTCCGCACCGTCTATGCCGTTATCACCTCGTTCATGTGGCTTTTGACCTCGGTCTTTTCACGGGAATATTTCCAATATGAGCGTGAGGGGCTGGCGCATTACTACGTGTTCTGGCTCATGACGCTCGGCGCGACCGAGGGCGTGATGCTCTCGGCGGACCTCATGACGACCTTCGTCTTCTTCGAGATTCTCTCGTTTACGTCCTTCACCTGGGTGCTCCACGAGCAGACCCGGAAGGCCATCCGTGCCGGCTACACCTACCTCTTCATCGCGGTCATCGGCGGCCTTTTGCTTCTCATGGGACTCTTGCTTCTCTATTCCGCGACCGGGACGCTGGCCTTTGCCGAGCTGCCCGCCGCGATGGCCCGAGTCCCGGCAAATGCCTCCTCCCGCCTTTTTCCGGCCGGTATCCTGATTCTGCTTGGCTTCGGCGCGAAGGCGGGCATGTTCCCGCTCCACGTCTGGCTCCCGAAGGCGCATCCGGTCGCTCCCTCGCCGGGGTCGGCCCTGCTCTCGGGCGTGCTTACAAAGGTAGGAATTTACGGTATCCTGATGACCTCGCTGGAGGCATTTCCAAGGCATCCTATGCTCGGTGCGACGATTTACGTCCTCGGGCTCGTCACCATGTTCCTCGGGGCGCTTCTCGCCCTCTTCTCCGTCAACCTGAAGCGCACGCTCGCCTGCTCCTCAATGTCCCAGGTCGGCTTCATCCTCACCGGACTCGGGAGCTTCATCCTCCAGGAAGCCCTTGCGGCGGGAGAGGAGCTGGCAAATGTTTCTGAAGCTGCCGAGAGTCTTGCGCAGGCATCCACGGGGACCTTGTCTGTCTTGCACGAGGTCTCGGGCGAGGGCTCGGTGCTTGCCTCCTCGGGCCTTATGCTCCACATGGTGAACCACTCCCTGCTCAAGCTCCTTCTTTTTATGATTGCGGGCGTTGTGGTGATGAACCTCCACCAGCTGAACCTAAATAACATCCGCGGCTGGGGCCGCAAGAAGCCCCTCCTCAAGGTTGCCTTCGCCCTCGGCGGCCTGGGCATCAGCGGCGTTCCCCTCTTCAACGGCTACATTTCGAAGACCATGCTTCACGAAGGCATTGTCATGCTCATCGAACGCGCCGAAGAGATTATTCCGGCAAATGGCTTCGCCCTCGGCTTTTTTGCCGCTTCGGAGTGGATCTTCCTCATCTCCGGCGGCCTTACCTTTGCCTACATGCTGAAGCTGTTTATCTGCATTTTCGTGGAGAAAAATTCAAATCCAAGGGTGCAGGCGAGGTACGACGGGGTAAAGCTGTCCCATCGTCCGGCAAATGGTTTTTCAAACCTTGCTGCAAGACATGCATTTGCCTCGACCCGTTTTCAGGCGGCTTCCCGCTACTCCCGCGAAAAGGCGGCGGCGGAATTTGCCTCGGTCATTTCCGCAACACCAGCGGAGCAGGAGGCGCACGCAAGGTCCGTTGCTCCAAAACGCTACATGAACCGGCTCTCGGCTTTTGTGATTCTTCTCAGCGCCCTCTTCATGGTCATTCTGGGGCAGCCGGCCGTTATGAATCGCCTGGCCGCCTTCATGACCGGAAATCCTGAGATTCTGGAATTCCAAGCCTTCACGCTTGGAAACCTCAAGGGAGGGGCCATCTCCCTCGCTATCGGCGCGGCGGTGTACCTCTTCGTGGTCCGCGCCCTCCTAATGCGCCCGCGCAAAACCGCGGAAGATATATATTATAATAGAAGAAACTCATCCCAAGAGACGATGACGGGGCAGAAAACGGCGGATTCCGGAAAGAGAAAGACAAAAATTGCCACATCAAAAGCAGTGGATTCCGGGAAGAAAACAGAGGAAGTCACAGCGGATTTCGGGAAGAAAAGTGAGGAAATTTCAGCGGATTCCTGGAAGAAGAACAAGGAAATCGCAGCGGCAACGGCTGCGAATTCCGGAAGCGAAAAAGCGGAGGTTACAGCGGATCATAGAAAGAAGAACAAGGAAATCGCAGCTGCAGCGGCGTTGAATTCCAGGAGGAAGAAAGCGGATATCGCTACGGCGACAGCGACAAATGCAGGAGAGGAAAATCCGGAAATGGCGGCGGCCACTTCCACGGGGACAGAGCTAAAACAGTTCGCCGCACGTTTCTTCCATGCCGGCGGAGAATACGTGAACCGCTGGCCGAAGGGGTTGGACGTGGAGGAGAGGGTGTACCGGCCGCTTTTGACAAAGGTTTTGCCGGGGATTTTCGGGACGATCATGCGCGTCCCGGCGGAGAATCTTGTGACAAAGCAGCTTTGCCGAGGAATTCTTGCGCTTGGCAAGGCCATCGCCCACGTTTTCGGGGAGAACCTCCTGCTCATCCCGCTCGCAAAAGTCATTCTTTTTATGGGAACCTTCCTCGGCCGCTGCCTTGCGACTGGGACGGATGCCCTCTTCGCCCTCCTTCGGGCGACCATCCTTCGCGAGCGGAAGGTTCGCACGGCGGAGGAACGTGCCCCTGGAAAGCTCCGCACGGCCGCCCACGTCACCGGGGACGCGCTACGGCCCATCACGCTCAACTTCTCCTTTGCCCTTATCATGACCTGCCTCGGCATTCTCGTATTCCTCGGCGTCCTTCTCTGGACCCTGCTCGGGATGTGAGAAATTACGAGGCCGCTCCTCTTGCCTCCCCCTGAGGGGAGGTGGCACGGCGAAGCCGTGACGGAGAGGGGCCGCCGCAGTAGTGGGAAGTTGAAAACCATTTGGGGATATCCCCTTTCATTCTGTAGTTACTGTAGGTCGGCCCCCTCTCAGTCGGCTTCGCCGACAGCTCCCCCTGAGGGGGAGCCAAGTGGCAAGCGGGGCCGCACCGTGAGGGGAAGCTATAATCGAACAAAGAATCGCCGCTCCTCTTGCCTCCCCCTCCAGGGGGAGGTGGCACGGCGAAGCCGTGACGGAGAGGGGCCGCCGGAGTAACGCAGTCTACCGTACCAAAATGGAAGACTGGCAATTAGAACTGGCTAACCGTCTAACGAAGTGTATAATTATACAAATAACCTTAGAAAGGGGATCAGTATGGACAACAATATCATAAAAAGAAATGAGCTTCTGGCGCAGAAGGTGATTAAGGGACTTGCTTCCCGCAACATGACCGGCTACTATGCCGCCTCGAAGGAGGAGGCGAAGGAACTGGCCCTCTCCCTCATCCCGGAGGGTAGTTCCATCGCGATGGGCGGGGCCATGAGCGCCCATGAGATCGGTCTGGTTGATGCGGTCAAAGGGGAAAACTACAGGTTCATCGACCGCGACAAGGCTACGGACAAGCGGGCGGCCATGCTCGCGGCCTACGATGCGGACATTTTCCTCGCCAGCGCGAATGCGATGACGGAGGATGGCATCTTGGTCAACATTGACGGCAATGCCAACCGCGTCTCGGCCATCGCGCAGGGACCCCGGAAGGTCGTCCTTATCGTCGGCATGAACAAGGTTTGCAGCGACCTCGACGGGGCCATGAAGCGCGCAAGAAATGTCGCCGCCCCGATCAACGCGCAGCGCTTTGGCTTAAGCACGCCCTGCACCAAGCTCGGCGCCTGCATGGACTGCAAATCTCCGGACACCATTTGCTGTCAGTTCCTCATCACCCGCTTCTCCCGCCACAAGGACAGGATCCACGTCATCCTCGTCAACGACAATCTGGGTTTCTAAAAAAATACAGCCTCAACACGGGCGTAGGCAGGCAAAAACCTGCCTACGCCTTATTTTTTGATTGTTTGTTCCAGCATTTTGCGGTACAATATAACATTAGGGCAAGATCTTTTGTATAGAAAGTAAAAAGAAAAACAAGAGGAAAAATATGCAGACAGAATTTTCAAGCTATTTGACAGGCATTGCGCCGGGGCTTAAAAGGCTCATCGCCCTTCTTGGCGATGATTTTGACTACGCCAGCGCGCTTGCCACCGACTCGAAGGGCTTTGCCATGCGGGTCGGCCAGCGAAACATGTCCGTGGCAAATGAAACCATGACCACGGAGCGGGGAATCGTCCTCCGTCTTTATAAGGACGGCCTCTACACCGAGTATGCGCTCAACCGATTCGACCCCGAAAAACCGGAGGAGGCGGCATTTGCCGCGAAAAAGGCGAGAGAAGAGCAGGCGGCCCTCCTTGCGGCGGCCGGCGTGGACATTTA
>CADCQU010000163.1 GCA_902803635.1 uncultured Lachnospiraceae bacterium
GCCCTTTTCATCCTTCCCTCCCTCTCTTCCAGACCTGCCTTGGAAGGATGATTTCGACGTAATCGCCCTTTTCATCCTTCCAACGTCCTCATGCACAGCCACAAATAGAGGATGGAGACGGTGCGCAATCATTTCCTTCAACCAGCCTCCTTAGATTCTACCAAAAATAGTAAAAATGTACAAGAAAAAGGAGAAAGAATCTTCCTTCTTTCCCCTCTTTTCACAAACTAACTTCATTTATTTTACTAATTTCTTTATGTTGTTTCCGTATCAGCCCCATCCCAAAAGTAAAGCAACAAAATCGATATTGCTGATGAGGCCATCTCCTTCACGAAAAGTAAAACACCTCCCCCTTCGGCCGGAATGGCAGAAACCTTCCCTCCGGCAGAAGGTAGGCATGCTTATGATGAATTGTCAAATGATCCTCGATCCAGCCGTCGGTAATGATGAGGATTGGCCCGTCCTTCGGGAAATCCTTCGCCTGCTCCAGAAGGTCGATGGCCGGCTGCAGCAGGGTTCCGCCGCGCCCGACGACCTTGACCCTCCCGGCAATCTCCTCGGTCGGCAAATAGCCCGCGTCAAATGCGCTCGCATCGCAATAGACAACCCGCACCGCCGGCACGTCCTTCGAGGCCGCATAGCTAGCGATCGAGCCAAGGGCCTTCCCGATCATCTCCACGGACATTGACCCGGAGGTATCGATCACCACCCCGAAGGTCGCCGCCATCCGTTCCTCCTCCGTCCAGACAAATCTCGGCCGCGGAATGTCCGGCGTCACGGACTGCCGGCGGCTCGGATGCGCATACGAACGATGCTTTTCGAGCGGCAAAATGTTCTCGTCAAACCATTTGGCGAGCTGCACGTCCCAACGGATCGGAGGCATGGCCAGCGCCCGGATCTCCTGCACCATCCCCGCCGGAATCGTTCCCCGCCCGTATTCGAGCTGGTACTCCAGCCCCGCCATCAGGGCGCTCCTGAAAAAATCGTCGAGGGACACGCCCCGGTTCCCGCCCGGCACGCGGTTCTTCCCGCCCAAAACGTCCCCCTTCCCGTAGCCCCGGAGGGTGGACATTTTCCGATACCTTCGCGCCTCCAGGATAATCCGGTCGTATATTTCCTCTGCCGAAATATTCTTAAAAGAGGAATCGTAAAGGCAGCCGTCCGGCATCTCGCCAACACCCATCTCAACGAGCCACCCGTTGATCACGTAATCGCAGGCCACGTTCCAAAGGTACGGGTCCCGCCCGTGGATCCGCTTGTGGTGCTGCAGGCCGACGTGCAGAAACTCATGCGCGAGCACGAACTTCCACTCCTCCTCCGAAAGCCCCGCCGCCGGGTTGATGTACATCTCCCCCTCCTCCGCGCAAACGGCCGCCACCTGGATTTCATTTTGCTGGCAAAATAATGTATTTTCCTTGATGGCAAATGCAGCCGCCATCCCGCCAAAGAGGGGATAATGATTCAAAAACCACGCCGCGGCCTTCTGCGCATCCGTCGCTTTTTCATTTTCCTTGCCCACAAGGCCCGCCGCCATGCCGACCGCATGGGTCACGGAATGCACGAGCGCAAGGGCAAATTCCCGCGCATAGACGTTGTACTGTCCTCCCGCCCACAAGGGCCTTTTCGGGTCGTATTCGAGCGGCGACTCCAGCCCCTGCATGTCCCGCTGCCCCACACTGGCGGTTCCCTCCCCGTGGTCCCCCACGGGCCAGTTCCGTTCCTTCAAATACTGGTAAATGGCCAGCTCGTCCGTAAGCCGCGACCCCGGAATGTCCGGCGTCGCCACTGGATGAAGTTTTTCCCCAAAATGAATATCCGCGAGGAATTTGTTAACATAGAGGTCGCAGGCCGTGTTCCAGAGGTCGAGGTCAAAGTTCGCGACCTTCTTCACCGTCCCGTCCTTCTGCGGCACCTCCGTCCCCGGCACCTTCTCCAAATCAAAATGCCCGAACGCGCGGTGCAAAAGCGCATGGGCCATCGCCCACGCCCACTGCCGGGGCGCATAATCCGCCCGCTTGTTAAAATAAATCCGCCCGTCGCTCGCCACCACCACGGCCGCGTCCCTCGGCAGCGTCTTGTCATACGAAAGCTGATACTCATGCGTCACAAGTTGCCCGAAAAAAGGATGCGAGCGAACAAGCTCCATCCCCTCCAGCATTTGCCGCTCCGTTTTCGGAATCTTCTGCTGCGTATTCCCCTTCTTCATAGCGGCCCCCTTCCCGCCAACCGGACTCTTTCTTCGTCAAATGTCTCGCCCCGTTTTTCCTCACGACAATCTTCCAATATACAATTCGGGGCTGTCATTCTGAGGAGCGAAGCGACGAAGAATCCCGTCAACATTGACCAAAAAACATGAAATTCCGAAAAAAGTTGTTCCTGAATCGTAAACTTCCCGCCATACGGAGCATTCCATGATTTTTCCCGCGCGTCGCATATATTCACGAAGATTCCATATTCACAAGTCTTGGCAAATCCCGCACAATCTCCACCAAAAACCATTCGGGCAGCGTCTCCGCCCCATCCGAAGTCACCACCGTCTGTGCAATCTCGAAGCTGATCTGCGCCAGCTCCTTGATGAGGGCCTTCGCCCGGTACGCGAGGTTCTGCTTCTCCGCGTCCAGCTTCTGCTTGCTCTTCGGCAAATCGTGGAGCAGCCGCGCCCGGAACGACTGCGCAAGAAAATACAGAACGTCCCGGTCCTTCGGGTCGTCCGGCCACCGCTCCTTCCCCTTGATAATGTCATTTAAGAGATATTTGTTTTTCAGCTGTTTCGTAAACGCCACAAACATGCCGGCGTGATTTGCCGAGACCGTCCCGTAGGCCAGCATGCGCAGTACGTCTTCCGACAAATCCCCCTCTCCTGCATCATAGCTTTTCAGCGCGTCACTCAGCAAATGCCAGGACCTGGGGGTGGAGAAGGGTTCCTCGGTCTTCGGCGGCTCCGCAAACAAATGGTCCGGCCGCTGGGAAATGTAATCGGTAACGAAGGGATGCAGCCCCTCCCGGTACGCCCAGGCGAGCCATTGGTCCACGTCCGGTTTCAATTGCACATGGAACATCCGGTTGATGAGCGCGGACGACATCGTCTTCACGATCGCGTTGTCCGACGAACGGTTCCCCGCCCCGATCACGATGCTCCCCTCCGGCAAATGGTACTCGCCGACTCTGCGTTCATAGATCAGGCTGTAAAATGCCTTCTGCACCTCCTGCGAGCAGGCATTTAACTCATCCAAAAACAGGATGTACGGCTCCTTCTGCGCGATCATCTTCGGCGGCAAAAACACCGACACGTCCTCCCGAATCTGCGGAATCCCGATGATATCCTCCGGCACGAGCTGGCTCCCCAGAAGCGAGACGCACGGAAGCCCCACCTCCGCCGCAAACTCCTCCACCAGCGCCGACTTCCCAATCCCCGGCGCCCCCCAGATAAACACCGGCCGCAGCGGCGCAATATTCAAAAGCACATCCAAAAGCTCCCTCTGCGAAACAGATATCGGCAAATGCACTCCCATCACCTCCCAAAAAGCCCCTATATCAACTCCTTCGCACCCATTGTACACCATAATTCCC
>CADCQU010000164.1 GCA_902803635.1 uncultured Lachnospiraceae bacterium
CGCTCCTCAGAATGACAGAACCGAGGGAGCGCCTGAACTGTAATGGCTTGGGTGTGACTTGTAACCCCGAGCCCGTACATTTTCAGTCCGAAAAAAATCTATTTATTGTTAATTCTTTATAGGCGTGTTACAATAAATGGAAAGGAGTTCGCCGTGGACAAAAAAGACCTTACAAAAGAATTACTGGCCAGCTGCTTTAAGGAATTGATCATGACCGTCCCCTTCGACAAGATCACCATCAAGATGATCACCGACCGGGCCGGCCTCATCCGTCCCACCTTCTACAAGCACTTCCAGGACAAATACGAGATCCTGGAGTGGATTTTCAAGACGGAGATCACCGACAACGCCGACCGCATGATTGAGAGCCACATGGAATTTGAGGCTCTCCTTTTCCTATGCCGCTGCCTAGAAAAAGACAGCAAATTCTACCGCCGCTGCTACCAAATGGCGGACAGCCCGAACTCCTTCGAGAATATTCTCAAGCGCTACATCTACCAGACCTTCCTCGGCCTCGCCGACCGCTACTCCGTAAATACCGGCCAGGGCGGCCCCGCCCTCTCGGTCGAGGTCATTTCCCTCTACTACACGAGCGGCCTCATCGCCGTCATCCGCGAATGGATCAACAAGGACGTCGAGTGTACCGCCGACGAGCTCTCGCAGGCCTACCTCTACCTTTTCTCCCACTCCATCCTCGACCTCGTCCCGAAAAACCCCTGAAAAACCCCCGTGCCGACATTTGCCGACACGGGGTTTTCATTTGCCGTCATATTTATAATAGGAAGTAATGCACCATCACGTCGATGCCGCCGATAATCACCACGCCGCCCCCAATCGAGACCAGCCGGTTCATCGGCCCGCAGCCGAGCCGGTAGCCCAGCCAGAGCCCGGCGAGCACGCTCGCGACCGTCGTAATCGCCATCACCACCAAAAGCGCCAGCAGCCGGAAATCCAGAAAGCCGAAGCCGATGCCCGCCACCAGGGCGTCCAGCGACGTAATCAGCGCCCACATGAACACCACCTTCGTATTCAGTCGTCCCGCCTTCCGTTCCAGAATCGGATTCCGCCCCTTGTGAATCCCGCGGATAATCATATACACGCCAAGGCTCAAAAACGTCACCGCCGCGAGCACCAGCCAAATCCGGCTCGCGCTCTCATAAAACCCCCGAATCGCGGGAATATACGTAATCATCACGCCCACGAACACCGCGCACGTCTCACAAGCCGCAAATATCCCGCACATCTTCGCGACATTTGCCTTCTGTACCTCCGCAACCATCGCGCCGCGGTACAGGCTGTACGCAAATACATCCAGCGACAGGCCGATCGCGATGAGAATAATTTCCCAAAGACTCATACACCCTCCAAAAACCGTCCGCCGATCGGGCATTTGGCAAATAGCAAATGCCCACGCTTCATCCGAGGGTTTATTATAACTAAGTTAGTTATATTTAAGCGATTTCCAATGCCCCCCAAATGTAACAGGCACGGATACAGTTTTTGAGAATTGTAGCCCTCTCGCTCCGCTCTTCATCCGCACGTCCTTCCATCCCCCGTCATTCTGAGCAAAGCAAAGAATCCCGTCATCTTCCATCCCCTGTCATTCTGAGCGAAGCGAAGAATCCCGTCAGCTTCCAATGAACCTGACGGGATTCCCTATACCAAACTATTCAAGTCATTCGATACGCGAGGCATGCATAATAGCCCTCCTCACGCCTCGTCCCTTCGCGCCTCGATCTCCGAGATCATGTGGACGCGACGCGCATGCCGTCCGCCCTCAAATTCCGTCCCAAAGAAGCTGTCCGCGATCATCTTCGCAAGCTCCCGGCCAACCACCCGCGCTCCCATCGAGAGCACGTTGCAGTTGTTGTGCGCCCGCGACATCCGCGCGGTATACGGCTCCGAGCACACGCAGGCGCGGATCCCCGGCACCTTATTTGCCGCAAGCGAAATCCCAAGGCCCGTCCCGCAGACCAGAAGCCCGAAGTCCGCCTCGCCATGGGCCACGGCGCGACCAACCTTCTCGCCGTACACCGGATAGTCATCGTCCCGGTCGTCCGGGTCATAATTCCCCAGATCCGTGCAGACGAAGCCCTTCTCCTGCAAATACGCCATCAGCGTCAGCTTCAGCTCGATCCCGGCATGGTCGCTCCCGCAGGCAATCCGGATCACCTTCGCCTCCGGCTCCTCCGCCGCCTTCGCAGCCTCCACGACGCCCCCGACAACCTCCTTCAAAACAACGCTCTTCACGGCATCCTTCAGCAAATCTTCCTTATTAACCAGCATTGTTATACCTCAGTCCTCTTCCTTTGCCTTCTCCAGCAGTTCCTTCTTCTTCTCCTCCTCCAGCCGCTTCTCGATCGCCTCGACGACCGTCTCCAGCACCTGAATTCGGGCATAATACTTGTCGTTGCCCGAGACAAGAATCCACGGAGCCTTCGGCGTGGACGTCTTCACGACCATATCATCCACGCACTCCTCGTAAATATCCCACTTCGCGCGGTTCCGCCAGTCCTCATCGGTAATCTTCCACTGCTTCTCCGGCGTGTTCATGCGTTCCATGAACCTGCGCTCCTGCTCATCCTTGTCGATATGCAGCCAGAATTTGATCACGATGCAGCCCGCCGCCGTCCACGAAGCCTCCATCTGGTTGATTTCCGCATAGGCCCGCTTCCACTCTTCTTCCGTGCAGAAGCCCTCGATGCGCTCCACCATAACGCGCCCGTACCAGGTCCTGTCAAAAATCGCCAAATGCCCGGCCTTCGGGACTTTGTCCCAGAATCGCCACAAATAATTGTGCGCCCGCTCGATGTCATTTGGCGAGGCCGTCGGGCAGACCTCGTAGCCGCGCGAGTCAATCGCCTCGGTAATGCGCTTGATCGCGCCTCCCTTTCCGCCGGCATCCCAGCCCTCAAAACCCAGCACCACGGGGATGCGGTACTTGTACATTTCATTATGCAAATATCCGAGGCGATCCTGCAGCTTTTTCCGCTTTTCCTTATACTCCTCGCGCGTCAGGCTCATTGTCAAATCCACGCCCGCAAGGACGCCGTTCATAAATCTCCGATCCCTCGTCGATTCCGTCTTCTCCTCGGCAGCCTCCTTCGTTTCCTCCGACGAAGCCGCCTTCTCCTCCGCTGCCTTCGCCGCCGCTTCCTTCAAGGTCTCCTTCGCGGCATTTTCCGCATCCTTCTTGTCGGCAGCATCCTCCATGGCCTTCGTCACGGTATCCAGAATCTTCGCCGCCGCGTAGTTCGAATCCGTCGCCTCGACCACCGTCCAAGGTGCGAAATCCTTATCCGTCCCAATGAGGAGCTTGTCGTAATCGTCCACCCAGTCCTTGTACTTCTTGTTCTGCTCCCAGTCATGGGGCGCCACGCGCCATTTCGTCGCCGGATCGGCCTCCAGCTTCTCGAAGCGCTTCTTCTGCTCCTTCTTGGAAATGTGCAGGAAAATCTTGATAATCAGGTAGCCGCTGCTCGCAAGCTGATTCTCAAATGCCGTGATCTCGGAGACGGCGTGCTCCTTGTGCTCCAAAAGGGCCCGCTCGTACCAGCTCTTGTCAAAAATGTGGATACGGCCATTTGCCGGCGTCCTCGTCCAGAACCGCCACATGAAGGGCCGCATATACTCCTCCTCGTTCGGAGACTTCACGGTCAGCACCTTAAACCCGCGCGGGTCCAGCGGCTGGATCAGCCGCCCAATTTGCGTCCCCTTCCCAGACGCGCCCCAGCCCTCGAAAACGATCATCACCGGAATCCCCAGAGCCTTGCACCGCCGCTGCGCAAGCTGAATCCGCGGCACCAGCTCCTCCTCCAGCTTCTTGTACTCATCCTTGCCAATCTTTTTCGCCAAATCAATCTTATCTAACATTTCGTCCTCCTCCCCGCATCCCTTCCGGCAAATGCAGGCATCTCACTCCCCGCACTCCCTTCGGCAAATGCAGGCACTTCACTCCCCGCATCCCCTTCGGCAAATGCAGGTTTCACGAATAATACTATTTCCATAATACACTATTTCGTCAAATTGCACAACAAGAAAATCCAGTTATATAGCTGAAATCCACAAAGAACATTCTTTTCCTCTTGCCTCCCCCTCCAGGGGGAGTTGGCACGGCGTAGCCGTGACGGAGAGGGGCCTTCGTATCGGAATTACTTCATTCAATCACTATCCCCCTACCCAAGCAGCTCATCTTATCCGTAGCATTCCATCCATCTTCACATTTATATATTTATAATATCAATTTCAAATTTCTTCATTTTTTTCTTGCCAAAATCCCCTTTCCGTGGTATTCTCTTTTACGGACGATTAGCTCAACGGGAGAGCATTCGCTTCACGTGTGAAGGGTTACAGGTTCGAATCCTGCATCGTCCACGAAAGACCTGGCGA
>CADCQU010000165.1 GCA_902803635.1 uncultured Lachnospiraceae bacterium
GAGACGAGGAGGTTCTCCGGGTTGAAAACGGCCTGCATGAGAAGCTCCAGTTTGGCAATGAGCTCGTCCTTCTTCTCCTCAAAATGCTCGTAATAGTCCTTCAACCTGCGGTAGTATTCGATGCCCTCGGTAAGCTCGTCGAAAGCCGATGCGCCAAAGACGCCTGCGAGCGCACGGCGGGAGGCCGTGTAGCTCCCTGATGTCTGCAGGCTGTTCTGGAGGTCAATACGGTCGGCGGAGATGATCTCACGGAGGCGTTTGGTATCGCGCATGATGGAGGTGCGGACGACCTCGACGGCCAATGCGAAGCACTCCGGAATCTTGCGCTCGAACATCTTAAGGGCTAGGGTCAGGTACGGGCGGTAGGCCGTCTCCCCAAGCTTCTGGCCCTTTTTCAGCGCGAAGTCCATGCCGCCGGCCACGCTGTCCACCGCGCTCGAAAGTGCATTGTAGGTATAGTTTTCGGTGCTTACGCGAAGCAAGATGTCTTCCAAAAGCCCAAGCTCCGGGAGCAGCTCCACGGGCACCTTCTTAACATCCCAATAAAACCGCACGTAGGCGATGCCGTTGCTCTTGACCTTGTGCCAAATGAGCTTTGTCGGGGCGAGTCCGCTGCCCTCCGGGGCGGGGATTTCCCTTACGATATTGCTCGGGTGGAAGCAGTCATGTCCAAGATCCTCCCGGGTAAGGAGCGGGAGCTTCTGGATGTTCTCCGGGGAATCCGGCGTGCGCTGGAACTCGCGGAGGGATTTTGTCTCCAAGGCGATGGCTTCGATCTCCTCCTTCAAAAGCGAGGCCTTCTTCGCCTCCATCTGGAGACGCAGGGCCGCCTCCCGCTCCTCCTGCAGGCCGGGCTTTCCGCTTAAGATAATCAGGGCCGAGAACGGGTTGTCGAGGAGCTTTTCACGGATCAGCTTCTCGAAATATCCCTCCTCCAGCTCCTTCCGAAGTGCTTCGTAGGCCCAGAGCACCTCCAGCTCGCTAAAGGGCTTGTTATCATCATAAAGCCACGTCTTATAGGTATCTATGCTGTAAACAAGCCCCTTCGGTAAAAAGGCATAGTCCGCCTCACGAAAATGGAACTCGTAGTAATTGATTCCCGCATTCACCGCCTCGCGGTCGATTCCATTTGCCACGACCTCTTCAAGCGTATTTCGAATCACCGACAGGAACTTATCCGCATCCTCTGCATTTGCATTCTTCGCCGTAATGGTAAAGTACGGTTGCAGGATGTTATCATCAAAATAGCCTTCCACATCCTCTGCAATCCCCGCATCCAGAAGCGCCTGCTTTAAGGGCGCACCCGGAATCGAGAGGAGGCAGTATTTCAGGATGCTGAGTGCCAGGGATTCCTTCGTGTCGAAGGTGTCTCCGCAGACCGCGGAGTAGGAAAGGTAAGTCTTCCTCTTTGGATCATCTCCCGTCGCGAGCGGATAGACGTCCCGGCAAATCCGCATTTCCGAAAAAGGAGCCTGCAGCGGGATTGCGGAGTCAACCTCGATTTTCTCAAACTGCGAGAGGTACTTTTCGTCGAGGAAACGGAGCGTGTCCTCCATATCCACGTTCCCGTAGAGGGTGATGTAACTGTTCGACGGGTGGTAGTAGCGGCCGTGGAAGGCGAGGAAGTCCTCGTAGGTAAGGTCTGGAATCGCCTCCGGGGTGCCTCCCGACTCCACGCCGTAGGGGCTGTCCGGGAAGAGGGTGTCCATGCGCACCCGTTCCAGGTAATCGTCCGGATTCGAGAAGGCACCCTTCATCTCGTTGTAGACGACGCCGTTGATGGTGAGGGGATTCTCCGGGCTTTCCAGCTCATAGTGCCAGCCTTCCTGCTCGAAAATGCGCTTCTCGCGGTAGGTGTTCGGGTAAAAGACCGCGTCGAGGTAGACGTGCATCAGATTCCGGAAATCGGCATCGTTGGTGCTTGCCACCGGGTACATGGTCTTGTCCGAGTAGGTGAGCGCGTTGAGGAAGGTGTTGAGGGAGCCCTTCGCGAGCTCGACAAAGGGGTCCTTGAGCGGGAACTCGCGCGAGCCGCAGAGCACCGAGTGCTCGGTGATGTGCGCGACGCCCGTCGAGTCCTTCGGCGGCGTGCGGAAGGCGATGTTAAAAACCTTGTTCTTGTCCTCGTTCGGGAAAAGCAGGATACGGGCCCCGGTCTTCGCATGGCGAAGGTACACCACGGACGACTCAATATCGGGAAGCTCCTTCTCCAGGATCAGTTCATACAATCCTCCAAGTGTAAAGTCGGGTTTCTTCATATTATAATGGTCTCCTTTTCTGAAATTATATAATTATCCTCTCACCCGGCCGCCGCGTCCGTTCGTAGGACGAGGAGGCCGTCCACCTCGCTCTCGGTGTAGAAGGTGCGGACAAATGTATCCAGCGACCCGGTATAGTTCGTATACTCCCAGACGGTCGGGTTTTCACGGTACAAAATAACCGACGGAAGGCCGTTCCGCAGCTGCTCCAGAGTCTTGCTCTCAAAGCACTCGTAATACCAGGGCGTGAGGTAAGGGGCCTTGTTCATCGGGAGCCTCCCCTTGGAGGCAACATAGCAGGACGTCAGAAGATTTGCGTCCATGAACAAGGTGTTGCCGGCATTTGTCTTCCGTACCGCCAGAAGCTCCGCCGAGGAAACCTTCGTCGGACCTGCCGAAAGCGAGCGGAAGGCCAGTTGCAGATACGGAATCCCAAAAACGATGAGGAAAAGGACGGCGGCCGCCGTGCAAATGCCCCGCGTAACGTTCGGGGGGAGCAGCGGCGGGGCGGCCTTCCGCGGCGCCTCGGGCGTCTCCTTCTGCCTCCGCTTCCGCTTGGGCACCCACTCCTCGCCGGGGCCAAAGGCCGGAATCCGGGTGACAAGGAGCAGGACGACCACCATCCAGAACATCAGCGAATGGAAGCGGACGGAGTTCCGCGCGGCCAGCGTCTCCACGAAGAAGAGCAGGCAAATGCCGCGTATGAGGCCGTATTTGCGTCCCGCGAGGAAAATGGCGACGAGAGCCGCAAGGACGAGGATGCACTGCACGATCCTGGCGATCGTGGCCTCCCCGACGAAGGCGCCGCGGAAGGTCGAGGAAAAAAGCTCCAGGATATTGGCAAAGCCCGACACGAAGAAGCGGAGCGGCGAGCCTCCGAGACCAATCATCGGCGCGTAGTACTTCTGCGGGAAGCTCAGGGTCATGAAAACGGCGTCTCCGAGCGACCTGGTGAGCAGCAGAAGGAGAAAAAGAAGGACAAAAGGCACGACCAGGCACAGCACAAACGGCAGGTAGCGCTTTCGAAGCTCCCCCTCCTTCCGCTTTCCGATCTTCTTCCTGGAAAAACGCCTCTCCTCGAAAATGAAGGCGACCAAAAAGGCGATAACCGGAAAGATTGCCATGACGGTTGACTCCACCGCAAAGAAGATGGCGATGGCGAAGATAATGTAACGGACGATTCCCGCCCGGTGGTCGCGTGTAAAGGCCATGAATTCCAGAAAAAGCACGCCGATGTTGAGCGCGGCCAGCTGGTCCGGCAGGACGTGGAACGCATTTTCCCCAAGGAAGAGGTAGGTGATCGGCCCCCAGCAGAGCGAGATGAAGGCCACCGCGTGGCGAAGCCCGGACTTCTGGAAACGGTAAAAGAGGAAGCCCCACACAAGGCACTGCGTCAGCTGAAAGTACAGGCGGAAATGCACGACGGTGCGGGCGCCAAACAGAGCGTAAAGGCAGGTGAGCCAGTACGTCGCCGGCATATGGAGCGTCGCGTAGTCTTTGTACAGGACGTTCCCGCCCTTCATGGCGAAGCCCGCAAGGAGCGTGTCGTTTTCATC
>CADCQU010000166.1 GCA_902803635.1 uncultured Lachnospiraceae bacterium
ATTTCCGGATAGACAACCGCCCAGTCCGAGGCGTTGACTGTGCCGTCCTTGCTGGTGGCTGTGGGAGCGTCCACGTTCAAATACTCGATGTCGCTCCGCGTAAGCGGGCCAAGCTCGCCGCGGTTCTTGAGGTAATACTTCACATCCCCCTTCGTGAGGAAGCCACCGAGGAGGAGAACCGCACATACCACAAGTACGAGGGCAATGATGCCTTTTACGAGTTTCGATTTTTTGTCCATACCACACCTCCTTTCCAAAATTTTCGGTGCAAATACAACAATTCCTCTGTCCAGGCGAGCCCCCTCTCCGTCACGGCTTCGCCGTGCCACCTCCCCCTTGAGGGGGAGGCAAGGGTCGCAAACACCGTTAGCGAATGCTCTCCTTTGGCACCTCCCCCTTGAGGGGGAGGCAAGGGTCGGAGACGCCTGAATTTCTTATCCCTCCGTCGGAGGAAGGATTACCTTCACGGGGCACTTTGCCGCGCATTTGCCGCACTGGGTGCATTTGTCGTAGTCCACGTGGGCGAGGTTGTTCTCGACGGTGATGGCCCCGAATTCGCACTGCCTGACGCAGAGCATGCAGCCGATGCAGCCGGCCTGGCAGACCTGCTTGACAGTCGGACCCTTGTCCCTGTTCGAGCACTGGACCGCGACGCGCTTTGCGACCGGCTTGATCTCGATGAGGTGCTTCGGGCAGGCCTTCGCGCAAAGACCGCAGCCGATGCATTTGCCTTCGTTGACCACGGCCACGCCGTCCACCACGCGGATGGCTCCCTCGGGGCAGACGGACACGCAGCTTCCGAGGCCGACGCACCCAAAGTCGCATTCCGCAAGCGAAAGTCCCGCGTTAACCGCCGCCCGACAGTCCTTGATGCCGACATAGTTGCCATGATTCTTGGTCACCTCGCAGGAGCCCTTGCATTTGACAAATGCCGCCTTCTTCTCCACGGCCCCGGCGGTGACTCCCATAATCGCGGCAACTTTCTCGGCCACCGGGCCGCCGCCGACCGGGCAGCCGTTCACGGGCGCCTCGCCCGCCGCGACCGCCGCCGCCAGCGCGTCACAGCCTGCGTACCCGCAGGCTCCGCAGTTATTTCCCGGAAGCTCGGCGCGGACAGCCGCCTCGCGCTCGTCCACTTCCACCTTGTATTTGTTGCCGACAAATACCAGCCCCGCGCCGACTAAGAGCCCGATGACGGTAATGGCAACCGTTGTAATGATGATTGTCTGCATTTTTCAGCCTCCCTCCTACCACGTGATCCCCGAGAAGCCCATAAACGCGATCGACATGAGCGCGGCGGCGATGAGCACGACCGGCGCCCCCCGGAAGGGCTTCGGGATGTCCTCCTCGCGGATCCGGGAGCGGATACCGGCCAGAAGGACGATGGCAAGCGTGTAGCCGACCGCCGTGCCGAAGCCTGCAAATACGCTCTGCCAGAAATCGTAGCCGTTCTGGACATTTGTCAGGGCGACGCCGAGCACCGCGCAGTTGGTGGTGATGAGGGGAAGGTAGATTCCCAGCGACTTGTAGAGGGTCGGCGAGGTCTTCTTCAGGAACATTTCCACGATCTGCACCAGGGCCGCGATGATTAGGATGAAGACGATAGTCTTCATGTAGTCAAGGCCGAAGGGCTCCAGCAGGAACGTGTACAGAAGATTTGCAACTGCCGATGCGATGGTGATGACAAATATAACCGCCCCGCCAAGGCAGAGGGAGGGCTTGATTTGCCGTGACACGCCGAGGAAGGAGCAAATGCCGAGGAACTGGTTTAAGACCACGTTGTTGATGAGCGCCCCGGCGATGATGATCAGGATTAGTTCTTTCATGCGTTCTCTCCTCCTTTCGCCGGCTTCTTCTCACAGGGTGTCTGGCAGGCCGCGCAGCCGCCGTCGCACCCGTCGCTCTCGACGAGCTTCCGCTGCCGCGTCTTGATGCCGATCGCGTTCATGATGGCCACGAAGAAGGCAATCACGAGGAAGGCTCCGGGCGGCTGGGCAAAAATCCCGATTGGGGGGACCGATTCCGGCAGCACCTGGAAGCCGAAGACCGTCCCGCTGCCGAGCAGCTCGCGGACGATGCCGGCGAGCGTGAGGGCCAGCGTAAAGCCAAGGCCCATGCCAAGGCCGTCCATCACGGAAAGCCACGGCGTATGCTTATTTGCGTAGGCCTCGGCGCGGCCGAGGATGATGCAGTTCACGACGATAAGCGGGATGTAAATTCCCAATGCGTCGTACACCGAGGGAAGGAAGCCCTGGATGAGGAGCTCGGTCACCGTCACGAGCGAGGCGACGATGACGATGTAGGCCGGCAGCCGCACCTCGTCCGGAATCACCTTGCGAAGGAGCGAGATAACCAGGTTCGAGAGGATGAGGACCGCCGTCGTGGAGAGGCCCATGCCGATGCCGTTGAAGGCCTGCGTGGACACCGCGAGCGTCGGACACATGCCGAGCATCAGAACCAGCGTGGGGTTCTCCTTAATAATGCCATTGTACAAGCGTTCCAGAGAAGGATTCATCTTCTTATTCATTGTGTTCCTCCTTCCCGCATATAGGTGTTGATAAAGTCAAGTCCCGCGTTCACGGCGTTGACCACCGCGCTGGAGGTCACCGTCGCGCCGGACAGGCTGTCAATCTCGTCGTCCCCCGACGCCCCGCCCTTCACAAGGGTGAACTCGGAGACGTTCTTTCCGGCAAATTGCCCCTTGAAGGCGTCCGTGTCGGCGAGCATGCCAAGGCCGGGTGTCTCCGTGAGCTTCGTGAACGAGATGCCGTTGATCGTTCCGTCCGGCGAGACGCCGAGGGCCAGCGTGATGTCCCCGTCATTTCCGTCGCCGGATGTCACGCTCACGGCATAGCCTACGACCTTTCCGTTCTCGTCCATGGCAACAAAAGCTTCATTAATATATGCCTTCCCGAAGGAGGTGCCGTACACGCCGCCGCCCAGGGCCTCGATGGCAGCGTCCGCGCTCTCCAGCTTCACGAAGTGGTCGGCATCCGGGCAGACCGACAGATAGGCCTTCGCCTTCGCCGCCTGCTTCTGCTCCTCGATGGAGTCCTTGGTCAGCGTATACACGCCGCTGAGGGCGATACCGGCGAGAAGCGTGATGATGGTGAGAGCCACGACCGGCTTCGGAATCCGCTTGTAGAAGGGCTTCTTCTCCTTCTCGGAGAAGCCAACGAGAGCGTTCTTCCGGTACGCGCGCGGCTTCGGGACGATGTAGAGGTCGATCAGCGGCGTCAGCAGGTTGCCCAGAATGATCGCGTAGCTGAAGGAGTCCGCCGAGGAGCCGAACACGCGGAAAATGCCGCCCCAGAGGCCGATGACAATGCCGTAGACCGTCTGCCCGAGTCGGCTCACGGGCGAGGTCGTGTAGTCGGTCGCCATGAAGAACGCGCCGCTCACCACGCCGCCGCCGCAGAGCTGGGCCGCAAGGAACTTCAAGTCAAAGCCCTGCCCGCCGAAAAGCAGCATGAAGAGGGAGAACGAGATCAGAATCGAGAAACAAATCTGCCCGTGAATAATGTCCAGGGCCCAGAGCACAAGGCCGCCGCAGAGAAGCGCAAGGACGCTGCTCCCGATGATGCCGTTGCTCGTGCCGAGGAACATCTCGGTGATGTTGACCGCCTTCCCGGCCTTGAGGGCTGCCATCGGCGTCGCCGAGGACACGCCGTCCACCTCGAAGGTCGTCATCGCCTTGCCGAAGGAGATGAGCAAAAAGCACCTCGCCGCGAGGGCCGGGTTCATAAAGTTCTTGCCAAGCCCGCCGAAGCAGCATTTGACGACGAAAATGGCGAAGATGCCGCCCAGGATCGGGATGAAGATCGGGACGGACGGGGAGAGCGTGAGGGCAAGCACGAGGCCCGTCACGACCGCGCTCCCGTCCTTCCAGGTATCCGGTTTGTGCGCAATCTTGTCAAATACAAATTCCGTCAGCACGCAGGAGAGGACCGCCGCGAGGATGATCCACAGCGCCCGGATCCCGTAGGCATAGACGCCCACCGCCGCCGCCGGCAGAAGGGCCAGCGAGACGACCATCATGATAAATGGCGTGGTCCACCGGTCGCGGACATGCGGGCTTGAAGAGACATTCAATGTAGCGTTCATTTTTTACCTCCCGCCGCCTGCGCGCGCTTTTTCGCCATAATCTCGGCCTTGGCCTGCTTGAAGACCTGCGTCAGCGGGCGTTTGGCCGGGCAAATGTACGCGCAGGAACCGCACTGGATGCATTCCAGACCGTACAGCTTCTTCTCGTACCGTTCCTCATTTCCCGCTTCCCAGGCTTCCGCCATCATCTGCGGCATGAGGCCCTGCGGGCAGACCGTCGTGCAGCGGCCGCAGCGAAGGCAGGCCGTCATTTGCCGCTCGGCAATCTCCGCCGGGTCATTTGCCAGGATCGTGATGCCATTTGTCGTCTTCACCACCGGGACGTCGACGGAGCTCATCGCAAAGCCCATCATCGGACCGCCGGCGAGAACCTTCTTCGGTTCCTTACCGCCCTTGAAGCCCCCGGCAAACTCGATAATCTCCGCAACGCTCGTCCCATCCGGAACGATGAGGTTCATCGGGCATTCGACGCCCTCGCCGGTCACCGTGAGGACGTGCGTAAACAGCGGCTCGCCGAAGCAGACCGCCCGCTGGATGGCGTAGACGGTGCCGACGTTCTGGACGATGCAGCCGACATCCGCCGGAAGGCTCGTGACCGGGAAATCGACCCCGGCAACCGCCTGGATGAGGCTGCGCTCGCCGCCCTGAGGGTATTTCGTGTGGAGCGGAAGAACCTCGATGTCCTTCTTTCCCGCAGCGGCCTTCTGCATGGCCGAAATCGCCTCGGGCTTATTTTCCTCGATGCAAATGACGCCCGTCGCATTTGGGAACATGCCGACGAGGAGCTGCATCCCCTCGACGATGGCATTTGCCTCCTCTCGCATCAAATGGTCGTTGCCGGTAAGGTACGGCTCGCACTCCGCGCCATTTGCAATGATGTAGCGGATCGCGTCCGGGTTCTTCGGGCCAAGCTTCACGTGCGTCGGAAAGCCCGCGCCGCCAAGGCCCACGATGCCGGCCGCCTTGACGGCCGAGAGAATGTCGTCCTTCGTAAACTTGCTGGTGTCACGGCGTTTGCAATAGCGATCCGCGTCCAGGGATGTAAACTGGCCGTCGTTCTCCACCACGACGCATTCCAGCAGGGCACCGGAAATACTGCGTCTCTTTTCCACAGCCTTGACCTTGCCCGAACAGGAACAGATCACGTTGGCGGACACAAAGCCGTCCGCCTCGCCAATCACCTGTCCGGCAAGCACGCTGTCTCCCTTTTTGACAACTGCCCGCGCAGGTTTCCCGATGTGCTGCGAAAGCGGATAGACCATCTCCCCCTTCGGGAGAAACCTGGTCAGCTTCGCATCCCGGCTCAAGGCCTTGGCATCATCGGGGTGAACCCCGCCGAAGAATGTTTTTTTCACTCCCCTGCCTCCTATTTCTAAAAAGTGACTTTAATACACACTATACTATACCTAAAAAAATCAATTCTGGCAAGAGTGAAGTAAATGTGTTACAATGTCTTTTGTCTTTTTTCATTCCAATATCTTTTCGGAGGACATACATATGAAAAAACGGCTTCCCCTCTATCTTGCTGCTGCCGTGCTTGCGTTCTGTCTGCTTACGCTTTTCGCGGCCCGTCCCGCCCATGCGGCGGCGAAGATGAGCCTTGTCACGGCAAATGGCTCGCTTGCGAAGAATTTCACGCTGACGATGAAGCAGACGCGCTACCCCTACCGCGGCGGGACACGCATCATCCCGAAATTCACCCTGAAATACCAAAAAAAGACCCTCGTGGAGGGCCGGGATTTCAAATTCTGGACAAGCAACGCGAAGGCCGTTGGCACGGCGACGCTCTCCATCCGGGGCCTCGGGCGTTTCCAGGGTACCTTGCGCGTCCCCTACGAAATCATCCGTCGGGCCTCGAAATATCTCTCGGCAAAGATCTCCTCTACCACCTTTAAAGCGACCGGAAAGTCGATTACGCCAAAGGTAAAGATCACCTACAAGGTCGGAAATAAGACGGTCACGCTCAAAAAGACGCGGGACTACCAACTTACCTATAAAAACAACGTCGCCCCCGGCACTGCAAAAGTGATCATAAAGTACAAAGGGAATTATCGCGGAAAAAAGGCGCTGGCATTTACCATCCGGGCCATAGCGCTTCCCGTAACCACTGTCCTTTCCGCATCCGCCGGCACGGTCTTTGCCGATTCCGCCATCGACTTCGGTAACCTTCCCGCCTACTTCAAGATGGCCAAAATCGTCTCCGGGGATGCCGTGTACAACCGCATCATCGGGAAATCCTACCGCGAGAATCCCGATATCGGCCTGTCCCAGCTTCGCTACCTCAAGGTCCTCCACCGGAATTACAATGGGAAAATCCAGGTCGGCGAGATTGTGTGCAACGTGTCCATCGCGCAGGACCTTCTCGACATTTTCCGTGAGCTCTTTGAGGTTAACTACCAGATTTACTCGATGGTCCTCGTGGACAAGTTCTGGACCGGCGACGGTCTTACGACCGACGAGGCCTCGGTGCGGGCGAACAACACGAGCTCCTTCAACTACCGGAGGGCCTCCGACTCGCCCAATCTCTCGAACCATGCCTTTGGGAAGGCCATCGAC
>CADCQU010000167.1 GCA_902803635.1 uncultured Lachnospiraceae bacterium
CGTACTCCCCAATTACAAAACCCAGGTCGCCTGGCTGAAGAAGAACGGCCCTGCCATCATGGCCCGCGTCCCGCGGTGAAGGGCTCCCATATTTTTTGACATGAGAAAGGTTTCGCATGAAAATCGAGTTTGCCCCGATGGAGGGGATTACTGGCTATGTTTTTCGGAGGGCGCATCGCGCCCTCTTTTCGGGTATTTCGGAGTATTATCTGCCCTTCATCGCGACCCACGCAACCCGGACGCTGAAGAAGAAGGAACTCGACGACCTCGCCTGGGAGAATAATGTTATTCCCGGGGAAGCCGTACAGTCTTCGGCGGCTTCCACAGAGACTTTGATTGTTTCTGGGTTTTCAAATACCTCTGCCGTTTCTGCGGAAGCCATACAGCCTACGGCGGCGTCTCGGTTCTTGATGAATACGGAAGATACCATAGTCGTGCCGCAGCTCCTAACCAAGAACGCCGACGATTGCCTCTGGTATCTCTCGGAGTTCCGGCAGATGGGCTATCGGAAGGTGAACCTCAACTTCGGTTGTCCCTCGCCCACGGTAACCGCAAAAGGGAAGGGCGCGGCCATCCTCGGCGACCTCGAAGGACTTCGAAGACTCCTTGATGGCATCTTCTCCGGGAATCCCGGCGTTCGCATTTCCGTAAAAACACGGCTTGGCATCGCGGAGATGAGCGAATTTTCCGAGATTCTTCCTATATATAATAGCTTCCCACTCGACGAGCTCATCGTCCACGGCCGAACCCTCGCCGAGACCTACCAGGGAAACGGCCATCCCGAACTCCTCCCCGAGATTGCAGCGCTTTGCAAATGCCCGCTCAGTTACAATGGGAACATCTTTTTCCCGGAGGACGCTATGCGGGTGAAAATTCTCGCCCCGCAGGGTCTTTCCGCCTTCATGATCGGCCGCGGCCTTCTTCGGAACCCGGCTCTTGCAAGGGAGATCGCGGGCGGGCCACCGCTTACGGATGAGGAGCTTTCCCGTTTCCTCACGGCCGTCTACCAGGGCTATCGTGAGACCCTCCCCGGCCCGGTACCGGTTCTTGGGCGGATGAAGGAGCTCTGGTTCTACGTCGAGGACCTCTACGAGGCCCCCGAACCCGGCACGGAGGCCTTCCGGCAGCTGCGTAACCTTCGCAAAGCCCGCGCCTTCCCCGCCTACGAGGCCGCCCAGGCCGCCTTCTTCGCCAAGCCCCCCGCCCGCAAGCAAGGCAAGGCCCGTTGGCAAATGTGAGAAGTATTTGTAGCCCCTCTCCGTCACACTTGGCTCCCCCTAAGGGGGAGCTGTCGGCGAAGCCGACTGAGAGGGGGCCGACCTATAGCAGCTACAGAATGAAAGGGGATATCCTTGCCGCATGAGGTACAGCACGGCCCCTCTCCGTCACGGCTACGCCGTGCCACCTCCCCCTTGAGGGGGAGGCAAGAGGAGCTGCTCCATCGATGGAAGGTTTTCTTTCATTTGCAGCTGTGATACACTATAGAAAAAGTTACGAGGAGGTTCTGAGATGTCGATTCTTGCTGCATTTATGGTTCCGCACCCGCCCATGATTGTCCCGGACGTTGGGAGGGGGAGCGAGAAACAGATTCTTGATACGACGAAGGCGTATGAGCGGGTGGCAGAGGAGGTGGCCGCGCTTCGGCCTGGAACAATCATCCTTATCAGCCCGCATTCCGAAATGTACGCGGACTATTTTCATATTTCGCCCGGAAAAGGCGCGACAGGCTCCTTCCGGCGCTTCCGTGCGCCCAACGTCCGATTCTCAGAGACCTACGATATGGAACTCGTAAGGCATATCTGTAAAATTGCAGATACGGAGGGTTTCCCGGCGGGGACGCTCGGGGAGAGAGATGCCTCGCTCGACCACGGGACGATGGTCCCGCTGTGGTTTCTGCGGCAGAAGTATGCCAATGGGAAAATTGTGCGGATCGGCCTTTCCGGCCTCCCCCTGGCCGATCACTACCGCTTTGGGCAAATGCTCTCGCAGGCGGTGGAGGAGACCGGCCGGAGGGCGGTTCTTATCGCAAGCGGCGACCTCTCCCACAAATTACAGTCCTACGGCCCGTATGGCTTTGCCAAGGAAGGGCCGGAGTATGACCGTAAGATCATGAACGTCTGCGGACGGGCGGCATTTGACGAGCTGCTTGCATTTGACGAGGCCTTCTGCGAGAAGGCGGCGGAATGCGGCCACCGGTCCTTCGTCATCATGGCCGGAGCGTTGGACGGACTTTCCGTAAAGGCGATGGTGCTTTCCCACCAGGACGTAACCGGCGTGGGCTATGGGATTTGCACTTTCTATCCGGAGGGAAAAGATGAGAGCCGGCATTTTCTGCAGAAATATAAGGAAAAAATGGAGCGGGAGTGCGCCAAAAAAGCGGAGAGCGGAGACGCATTTGTCAAGCTCGCAAGAGCCTCCGTCGAAGCCTGGGTTTTGCGGAAGGAGCGTATCTCCGTCCCGGACGGGCTTCCGGAGGAGATGCTCGGCCGGCGGGCGGGGACCTTTGTCTCGCTGCACCGGTACGGGCGGCTCCGCGGCTGCATCGGGACGATCCTGCCGACGCAGAGGAACATTGCGGAGGAAATTTTGCAAAATGCCGTCAGCGCCTGTTCGCGGGACCCGCGTTTTAACCCGGTCACGGCGGACGAGCTAAGCGGCCTCGAAATCAGCGTGGATGTTCTGGGCGAGCTGGAGCCGATCGACTCGCCCGACGAGCTCGACGTGAAACGCTACGGCGTCGTCGTCAGCCATGGCCGGAAACGGGGCCTCTTGCTCCCGAACCTCGACGGCGTGGACACGGTGGAGGACCAGATCCGCATCGCCCGCCAGAAGGGCGGCATCCGCGAGGAGGAGCCGTATCGCTTGCAACGCTTCGAGGTCGTGCGGCACGTTTGAGAAAGGGGGATGCAAATGGCAGAGTGTAGTGTTTGCTTCCGACATTGTAAGCTTTCGGAAGGCCAACTTGGCTTCTGCGGCGGCCGGATTGCGAGAAATGGCCGGGTGGAGGCGTTCAATTATGGGCGGATTACCTCGCTGGCCCTGGACCCCATCGAGAAAAAGCCCCTCGCGCGGTTTTTCCCCGGCAGTAGGATTCTGTCTGTTGGAAGCTTCGGCTGCAACCTTCGCTGCCCGTTCTGCCAGAACTACGAGATTTCCTGGTCCAAGCAGGCGGAGAGATTTGCGAAGACGGCTGAGACGCTTACCCCGGAGGAGCTGGTGGGGCTTGCCCTGGAAACGCGGCCGAGAGGCAATATCGGCCTCGCCTTCACCTACAACGAGCCGCTCATCGGCTATGAATTCGTGCGGGATGCGGCGAAGCTTGCAAAGGCCAAGGGCCTGAAGAACGTTATGGTGACAAATGGGACGGCCGAGCCTGCTATTTTATCGGAATTGGAGCCATACATCGACGCGATGAACATCGACCTCAAGGGCTTTACCGACCGCTATTACGCAAAGGTCCTTGGCGGCAGCCGCCAGCAGGTTCTTTCCTTTATCGAGGGTGCCGTCAAATTCTGCCATGTGGAGCTCACGACCCTGATTGTCCCCGGCGAGAACGACAGCGAGGACGAGATGCGGCAAATGACCGCGTGGATCAGCCATTTGAAAAATCCCGACGGCAAAGTGCCTCCCCTCCACATTTCCCGCTTCTTCCCCCGCTTTCAAATGCAGGACCGGAAGGCGACGGACATCCGAACGGTCTACCACCTCGCGGAAGTCGCCCGGGAACATTTGCCGTATGTGTATACGGGGAATTGCTGAGTCTACGCATCATTTAATTTGAGATACAAGAGGAGACCCCGGTGAGTCAATCTCGCCGGGGCATATGTTTTTCAATCGGAGCGATTTTCAATTCTGGATCCTTTATGCTTCAAAAAGGTCGTCCAGCGTAAGGACGCGGGAGATGTGCTCCATGTGGGCCGTCCCCTGAATGCCCGAAGCGGACACGAGAACGATTTTCAGGGCATTTGCCGTTCCTGTCCGTTTGCGAAACACCTCCCGCTTTTTGAGCAGGTTTTCCTCCGCCTTGCGGGTCATGACAAATGGCCGCTCCGTGCATTTCATTTCCAAAATGTTCGTGATTCGGTCATCCCTCTCAATGACCAAGTCAATCTGGACGCTTTCCTCTTCGCCGGGATTCATCCAGGGATAACTTCTGGTATTGACACCTCCAATTCCCAGCGCTTTTTTTATCTGCGATTCATGGTGCATGCAAACAATCTCAAAGGCATGCCCCCGCCAGTTTGTGTAGAGACCCATGTTTCCGACCAGCTCGTCATAGCTGGAAAAATCATGCTCCCCATTCAAAAAATGGTAGTGGAAAATCAGGAACGAATCTACCATTTGTATATACAAGGGATTTCCGTCCTCCCCACGGCTCTTGAACTCCGCGACGTAGCCGCATTTGACAAGATCGTCCACGGCTCTGGTGAAGGTTCCATAGGGGATGCCGAGTTCCTCCCGGCAGGCGGACTTTTTCATTCCGTACACATGGTGGGAGAGCTTTTCCAGAATCTTCCCGTAGACCGGAGACTTTTTGAGCGTTGCCTCCAGAAGCCGGTTGGACTCCCCGCGAAGAAGCGCGTGCGGCCGGAAGAGGAGTCGGTCCAGGTTCTGACGAAAGCTTTCGTCGCCATCCATCAAATCGTAAAAGAACGGCAGCCCGCCGAATACCATCTGCGCCTCCAGAATCTGTTCCCGCGACCAGTCAAAATCCCGGTCCCTGAAAAACTTCTCCGCATCTGAGAGAGAGAAGGGTGACAAATGTATCTGGCACGTGACGCGGTGGAAAAGGCTGCCCGTATCGTCCAGCACGTTCTGGATGATCCAGGAAGTGGCCGACCCGCAAATGACAAATACATAATCGCCATCCTGCGTGCCTCTCCGGTTCCAAAACTCCCCAAATGCCATGAGAAAATCCGACCGCTTGGTTGCAAACCAGGGGAATTCGTCCAGAAAAACGATTCTTTTGCCGTAAGGCGACCGCCGGACGGCAGGGGCGGAGAGAATCTTGTCCAATCTGGCAAATGCCTCGAACCAGTCCTTGGGGATGGTCGCTGTCGCATCGCCGTGTTCTTTCAATCGCTGGAAAAAGGCGCGAAGCTGCTGCTTCGTGGTTCCTTTTTCCACGCCCGTGGCGCGAAAAGCGAAAGAATCCCCAAAGGTCTGCTCGACAAGAAAGGTCTTCCCGACCCTCCTTCTTCCATAAACACATACAAGCTCGGACTTGGCCGACCGCTCGCACTGCTTCAGCTCCCACCGTTCCGCATTCCTTCCAATCATCCGCATAAGCCATCCTCCAAAGCCACGTACAATATCCTTACAAAGGACAGAATACCACAAAATCCAAATAAAAGCAAGATTTGACTTATAATTGGATTTTTCGAGAGTATTTACAGTGATTTATCCAATTAGCAGAGGGAATCGCATTTTTATAACGTCGGGTAAAGTGGATACGGAGTAACAACGGGATTGTAAAAATATTACAAAAATAGGTAATCTCATTGCATTTTAAAGCCCATGGACGAGGTCATGGACGAACTGGAGGAGACCTATCTTGACGAGGGGAAGGAGAGCATCTCCGTAGAAGTGGACGGGCTGCCGCATTTGAAGAAGAAGTACAAAGAAAAGGAAAAGGAATATAAGAAGAAGTACGAGGCGCGGAAGTCCTCCGAGGAACCCCCGACGGAGAAACCTTCGGAGAGGCCGGAAACAAAGCCTGACGAGAAGCCGGACTCCAAGCCAGGGGAAACATCTTCCCTTCAGGAATGACAAGGGACGAAATTTGCAAATGGAACGCGGGTCAACATATCCTGATGGGGGAGCATATACAGAAAGCAGCCAATAGGGTAGAGGGAGGCGAAAGCCGAACCTCTACCCTTTCTCGCGAGCCGCGTGCTGCCGAAGGCAGCTATTTTCCTTACGCGGCTCTGTGAATCAGCAAACAGGGGACGGTCAATTCCGCCCCCTGTTTCTTTTCCCTCTTATTTTCTTTTCAGGAGCACCGCCCCCGAATCAAGAACGGTTGCCTCGTAGCCGAGCTTTTCGTAATGCGCCGCAAATTCCGTATAGAGACTTTCAATATAGATGGCGTCCGGCCATTTGTCCGGACAGAGTTGAAAATAGGTATCCAGCCGCTTGACGCTCTTCTTGTCAACCCCGGACAGCCAGGCGGAGTAGGTGGCCATTTCCTTCTCGGTGCTGAGGTACAGCCGCGTGTTGCGGGAGAGGAAGAGCACCTTCTGGATTTCCGGATCCTTGCGGATCAGGGTGACGTTCTTTTCCTGCGTCCGGTACTTTTCGAGCTTCTCCTTCGTCATGAGGATGCCCTTCTCCGGCCCGCTTTTGGCCCGGACAGTCTGGGCGGCCATGCCTCCCTCCTCCCAGAAGACGGAGGAATAGCGGAGGGAGATTTCCGCATAAAATTGCAGCCCGAGCAAGGCCGCCGCAGCCACCGTAAAAACATACGTGCAGGCCTTTTTCCCGTTTTCTCGCAGCCGGCCTTCCAGATAGCCCACCAGCATCACGATGGTTGCCACGGTCATTACGGTCGAGGCCGAGGAGATGGCGTAAAATTTCTGGTTGGAGGAGAGATGGATGCAGTACGTGTATACAAGCCCCGGAATCCAGAGCAGCCAGAAGGGCAGCCGGATCGCCTTGTCGCGGGAGTGCAGGGCGAGGCAGGGGGCCAGAAGGCTGATCGGGAACATGACATAGTTGAGGTAGGGATTCTCGATAAGGAAGCCCAGCTC
>CADCQU010000168.1 GCA_902803635.1 uncultured Lachnospiraceae bacterium
CTGCCACGGGGAGCTTGTCGGCTGCCACGGGGAGCTTGTCGGCTGCCACGGGGAGCTTGTCGGCTGCCACGGGGAGCTTGTCGGCTGGTACGGGGAGCTCGTCGGCGAATACGGAGAGCTCGTCGGAGAATACGGGGATCTTGTCGGCGAATACGGGGAGTTCGTCGGCCGCCAGCCATAGGGGGTCGGCGTCGGCGTGCTCGCCCAAGGATCCGTGCCGGGACGTGAATCTGGATTTTCCGGCCCGTACGGATCGTCCGGATTCTCCTTGCCGCTATCGTCAACATCCGGAATCGGCGTAATCTTTGCCAATGTCAGGAGGTTCATGTTCGCAACCTTGATGCGAAGCTCGATCTCCTCCATGTTCAGTTTTTCCTCCTCAAGCTCGGTGGCGGCCTCCGACGGGTCATACGTCATCAGGATCTGGCCCTTCTCCACCTCGTCCCCCACGGCGACATTGATTTCCTTCACGATGTCCGTATCGTCCAGGTAAACCTGTTGGATGACGTCGCCATTGACCGTGCCCTCGAAGGACTGCTCATTGCCGTAGCCACCGTAGCCGCGGACGTCGCCCACCTTGTAGACGGGCACGCGCGTGGCCGTCGCGTCAAGGATAGCCTTGATGCCAAAGCCAAGCCCGACCGCGAGCACGGCTACCACCGCCACGATGATGAGCGTGCGTTTCGCTTTTTTCTTCATGTATCCACCTCCTCCGATCCGCCCGCAGGAATCCCGGTTGCAGGTGTCTTGTCCGTGTCAAATGCCTCCGCCGATGTCGACTTTGCCTCCCCGTTCATTTTGGCCGTGACGGCTTCTTCCTCGCTGTCGCCTTTGTCGAGCAGGGTCGCGACCTTCTCGGCTTCGCCATCGCCTTTCGCACGCAGCGTCCCGACGGCCTTTTTGTCCGCATCCTCTCTGTCGATAATGGCCGCCGCGTCCCGGTCCTCCTCCTCATCCAGCTCGTCGAAGAAGCCCTCGGACAAATCCTCGGTCGGCTCCTCGTCCACGTCGTCGAAGAAGCCGTCGCCCGGCTCCTCCACCTGGATGCCCGGCGCGGACAGAATTGGCGAGGACGGCGATACAGACGCCGGCCGCTCCGCAGCAGCCGCAGCAACAGCAGCAGCAGCAGCAGTCGCAGCAGCAGTCGCAGCCGCAACAGCATCTTCTGGCTGCACAGACGGAATTGGAAGCGGCGTCGTCGGCCGCCAGCCGTCAAGCAGCACCCCATCGCGAATCTCCACGACGCGGTCGGCGTAGGAGGCAATTTCGCGGTTGTGCGTGATCATAAGCACGCTCACGCCCTCCTGATTCAGGGCACGGAAAAGCTCCATCACCTGCTGCCCGGACTTGGAATCCAGGGCGCCGGTGGGCTCGTCCGCGAGAAGTATTTTCGGATGGTTCACCACGGCACGTGCAATCGCGACTCTCTGTTTCTGTCCGCCCGAAAGCTGGGACGGCTTAAACTCAAGGCGGTCGCCCAGCCCCACCTTCTCCAGGGCCTCGGCGGCGATAGCGCGGCGTTCCTTCCGCGGGACCTTCGCATACGTCAGTGGCAGCTCCACGTTCCCGAGGGCCGTCTCACTCTCCAAAAGCTGGAAGGTTTGGAACACGAACCCCACCTTCCGAAGGCGAAGCAGCGCAAGCTCCTTCTCGGAAAGCTGGCTCACCGGTTCCCCGTCGAGGAGAAGCTCCCCCTCGGTCAGGCGGTCGAGACACCCGATGATATTCATCAACGTCGACTTCCCGGAACCCGAAGGCCCCATGATGGCCACATATTCGCCGGCCTCCATCGCAAAATTGACATCGTGCAGCACCGGGACTTCCAGCTTCCCGGTCTGGTACGTCTTATCAATATGTCTACACTCCAAAATATATGCCATTCCAAACCTCAGATTACATTACAATTCATCTCCCCCGGCCAGTTGCACGGCGAGGTCGTCTCCATTCGCGCCAGCGTTGTCATCCGTATAACCATAGTCTTCCGTGTTGCCGTAGGCATTCTGTCCCGAAAGATCCCCGAAGCCGTCCATGCCGGCAAAGCCCTCGTAGTTCCCGTAGCCTTGCATCCCGGCAAGGTCTCCGTAAGATTCCTGACCTTCGTAGCCCTGGTAGCCCTCACCGCCGAAGCCCTCGCCCTCGAAATTCTCCGGGTCAACACCGGGGTTCGTCCCCGACGGCGCACTCGTATCACCCGGCTCGTCAAAGTGGTTCTGCATGGCGGAAATGTCAGTGGATGTCGGCATTCCCTCGCGGACATAGGACATGGGCAGGGCAATCAGGTCGTTTCCGGAAATGCCCGCCGTAATCTGGCTCTGGAGAAGCGCCTCGTCGCGCTCACCCAGGGTGACGGCCCGGCGCTCCAGCACACCGCTTCCGTTATCGACAAATACATACGGTGTGTCGGTGTCGGCATCCACGATGTAGCTGTCGGAAATCCATAACCCCGTGCGCTCCGTGGTATCGTTCTGCCCGCGGTCCACCTCCACGTAAACGTGCTGTCCCAGCATCAGGCCCTCGCAGTCGTCGAGCGTCACATAGAAGGGATAGGTAGAGCTGTCCTGGCCGCGCTCCTCGTAGGAGGAGGGATGGTCACGCTCGATGGAATCAATGATGCCGTACCAGGCCGTACCGTCCACGCGGCTTGTCACGATGACGGGGACATTTTCCGCGACATCGTTGATATTCATCTCGTTGACGGAAGCCTTGATGCGGAAATCCCCCACCTTCACGATTGTCAGGAAGGCGTCATTTCCATTTTCATCATAATAGTAATCGGAAGTGTTGTTGTTGAGGGCGGTCACCACGCCGGCCATCTTGCTCTTCACCTCCGGGGACTCCGTGTAGGCGTTCAGGTTCTCAATCTCCTTCTTTTTGGAGTCGATCTGCATTTGCGCCTTTTTGAGCTCCAGCTTCTCATTTTCAAGCTCGATCTGCAGAGGTGCCTTATCGGCCTCCTTCGCCTTCTTCACCGCGTCTTCGAGCGTCTCGATGTTCTTCTTGCTCTTTTCGATCTCGGCTTCCATGCGCTCCAGCTCGATCTTCGCCTCGGCCATCGCGCTCTCCTCCTCGGTCGTGTCATAGACAAGGAGCTTCTGCCCGCGCTCGACACTATCGCCAACCTTGACGAAAACCTCCTTCACCTTGCCGCCAGAGCGGAGGCTGTAGCTCCAGGACTCGGGAGACTCCACGGTACCGGCATAGCGGTTCACCTGGCCCCAGAGACCCTTCCCGGTAATCTCGGAAACCCGCTGCACGTAGACCGCGGATTCCTTGGATTTCCCATCATTTCCCATGGTAATGAGCTTAAAAATGCCAAAGCCCGCGCCGACAAGCACCGCCACGGCCAGTACGGCAATCAAAACCTTCTTCTTAACGCTCATTTGTCAACTCCTCAATGAAATCTATATTGAAAATGCTTCTATTTTGTTGCAGGTCAGGTGCCCCTCGGCACCACCTTTCTTATTTCGCCAAAATCAGCTCCGCGGTGTCGATTGCGGTCTTCACGAGCTCCTCGATTCTCTCCTTGAGCTTCGCCTCCGATCGCACGATGGCCTCGGAAATCGGCTTCGTCACCGGGTGCCGGGCCACGAAAATCGTGCAGCAGTCCTCATACGGCAGAATGGACGTATCAAATGTCCCGATTTTCTTGGAGATATCGATAATTTCGTTCTTATCAAAGCCGATCAGCGGCCGATAGACCGGAAGCTTCGCCACCTCATTTGTCGTGACCAGGCTGTACATGGTCTGGCTCGCAACCTGCCCGATGCTCTCGCCCGTCACCAGCGCAAGGTCGCCCTCGGCATTTGCAAAATGCTCGGCGATGCGCATCATATACCGGCGCATGATGATGGTCAGCTCCGCGTGCGGACACTGGTCATAAATGTAAAGCTGGATGTCGGTGAAATTGACGACGTGCAGCCGGATCGGCCCCGTGTACCGCGCGAGGATGGCCGCAAGGTCGACGACCTTCTGCTTCGCGCGCTCCGAGGTGTAGGGCGGCGCGTGGAAGTAGACGGCATCGATGGTGACGCCGCGCTTTGCGACCATGTAGCCGGCCACCGGGGAATCAATCCCGCCCGAAAGGAGGAGCATCGCCCGCCCCGCCGTGCCGACGGGCATCCCACCCGGACCCGGAATGACCTTGGAATAGATATAAATCTTGTCGCGGATCTCCACGTCAAAAAGAAGGTCCGGCTTATGCACGTCAACGCGCATTTGCGGGAAGTTGTCGAGGATTGCCTCGCCGAGGGCCGCGTCGACCTCCATCGAGGTCATCGGGAATTCCTTGTCCACGCGCCGCGCCTTGACCTTGAAGGACCCGGTAAAGTCCGGATGCTCCTCACGGATATAGGAAAGCATGTCCTCCTGCAATTTGTCATATTCACCGGCCTCGAAGATCATGACCGGGCAAATGCCGACCACGCCGAAAACGCGGGAGAGGACCTCGATGGTCTCCTCCTGCTTCCAGTCGCCCGAGCAGTGCACGTAAATGCGCCCGCGCGTCTTCACAATCTCGAACTCCCCGTCGATCCGCGAGAGCATCACGCGGATCCGCTTAGCCAGCGCGTCCTCGAAGAGGTGACGGTTGTCACCCTTCAGACCAATCTCACCATATTTAATAAGGAAGGAAGAATACATAGAACCTCCATCTTGTCAAATGAATCTGCAGCTATTCCAGCAGACATCTCCTCTTGCCTCCCCCTCCAGGGGGAGGTGGCACGGCGACCCCCTCTCAGTCAGTGCCTTCGGCACTGACAGCTCCCCCTCAGGGGGAGCCAAGTGTGACGGAGAGGGGCCGCCGACCTAACGGTTACCAATAACGTACCTATCTCCTACGATACCTCCGCAGCATCGGCAGCAGTCCCGAGAGCACCGTAAGCGCCTCGTCCACCTCCTCCGCCGTGTTCCGCGCCGAAAAGCTGAAGCGCACCGAGGAGCTCATCTCCTCCTTCGTGGCTCCAATCGCCGTCAGCGTCGGCGAACCCGCCCGCTTGTGCGAGGAGCAGGCCGAGCCGGCGGAGACGTATATGCCATGGTCCTCCAGCGAGTGCTGCAGCACCTCCGCGCCCACGCCCAAAAAGGCGGCGTTCACGATGTGCGGCGCTCCCTCGTCCCCGGGCATCCCGTGGACAATAACCTCCGGCAACACTTCGAGGCCCTCAATCATCCGCTTTCGAAGCAACCGCATTTGTTCCACGCGCTCCGAAAGCTGCCCGTAGGCCTCCTCCGCCGCGACGCCCAGCCCGGCAATGCCCGGGACATTTTCCGTCCCCGAGCGAAGGCCGCCCTGCTGGCCACCGCCGTAAAGCAGGGGTTTGCATTTGACACGTTCGCTTTTATATAGGAAGCCCGTGCCCTTGGGACCGTGCAGCTTGTGGCCGCTCACCGAGAGCAGGTCGATTCCAAGCTCCTTCGGGTAGATTCGGTATTTTCCGTAGGCCTGGATTGCGTCCACGTGGTAGGCCGCGTTCGGGCAGCGGCTCTTTATGAGCTTTCCGACCTCCGCGACCGGCACCACCGCGCCAATCTCGTTGTTCACATACATCGTGGATACGAGAATGACGTCCGGTGTCAGCTCCCGCTCCATAAATGCCAGGTCAAGGCGGCCTTGTCCATCCACCGGAACCGTAACCACCTCGAAGCCCTCCGCGCCGAGGGCCTTCAGCACCTCCGCCACCGCGGGGTGCTCCATCGCCGTCGTCAGGATCTTCCTGCCGCTCCGGGCATTTGCCCGCGCCGCGCCGAAGAGGGCCTGGTTATTTGCCTCCGTCCCTCCCGACGTAAAGACGATGTCATTTGCCGAAACCCCCATGGTCCCCGCAATGGCCTTCGCGGCATTTTTGATATAATTCTCGGCAGCCACGCCCTTCCGGTGGAGGGAGGAGGGATTTCCGTAATCCTCCGTCATCACACGCAGCACCGTCTCCGCAGCCTGCGGCGAAACCACCGTCGTCGCGGCGTTGTCAAAATAAATTTCCTTCATCCCTTCTCTCCGAAGTACGTTCTCTGCCGGCCAGCATCCTGCTCTCTTCAAGAATTTCAGTCTCACTGCCCCGGCAAATGCGTAAACCCGTTATTCTCCTACCGGCAGCTTCCTCAAATCCACGATGCTTGCGCTTCCGTCTTCATTCTTCATGACATCGACCACCGCGTAGAAGAGCGCAGTATCCGGCGTATCCCCACTGATCCTGCATAAAACGGTGAAATTTTCCGTCCCATCATCATAATATCCAAGGTACGCGAACGGTGTAAAGTCATAATTCGCCCCGTAAGACAGCTCGGCATCCTTCACCATGGCATACATCTGGTCATCCTGCGATATATAAACACTATCCTTGTTGATCACAAAGCCCGTCCTGTTCTTAGAAGAAAGTATTCCCTGTTCACTGATGATGTCCGCGTTCTTTGATAAATCCTGGTAGACATAAACCAGATAATAGCCTGCATTCTTTGCATCCGTCTTACGGCAGAAAATGCAGTAATTCGTGCCGGCAACGAGCTGGGTCGCAATCAGGGCAATTCCCTCGTAGTTGTAACCATCCAATTTTTTCTTCGCCAACTCCAAGGCGGCAAATGCATCGTCCCGAGCTGACGTCTCATTAAGATCACGGATCATCCAGCCGCTCATATAGACAGGCTGCGTGGGCATGGGTTCCTCTCCGGAACTGGTATCGGAACCCGAAGAATCATAAGACGAACTGCTCTTTGAACTCGTCGTGGAACTCGTGCTTGAGCTGGGTTGGCCGCAGCCAAAAAGAGTCATCGCCAGAGTTCCCGCAAGAAGAATAGCCGCCAGCCTCTCCCTATTTCGCTTTCCCATAACGCTCTCCTTCCATATCCTCTCAATGCCCTGTGCTTCCGTCCCGGCAGCTCATCGGCATATATCCCGACAATTCAACCTTCATTGTAACACAAAAAAACGGCCGTGCAAAGACAGTTACACCGCCAATCTTAAGAATTCACAGATTTATCACTTTATTTTTTCGCTCTCCGCCGCCTTTATTCCGAAAAATCACATTTGTTAAGGCTTCCCCTGTAAATGCAGCAGGTTTCTTTCGTTCCGTTTTCAGGGGGCCGCCTCGCCGCGGCAGCCCCCAATTTCAAGCTCTCCTATCAATAATCAAAATCCTTCTCGCGGAGAATGATGCGTCCGTCGGTATCGATGCTCCGTCTGCGCCCGAAACGGTGGCTCGCGGTGCGGTTGATCGCGCGGTCCACCATCATGCGGACCATGCCCACCGTGACCGGCTCCTCATCGCGCTGGTTCTCGCCAATCTCCGTGTAGAGGGCAAGCACCGCCATCTCGTCAAGCTTGTAACCGCGCTCCTTCGCATATGTCTTGGCAAACATCACGAGCTCGTCGTTTGTGAAGACCGGCACGACCACCTCGGACGTGAATTTCTCGGCAAATATCGGATGGCGGCCCAGCATGGCCTTGAGCTCCCTGCGCTCGTCCTCCAAAATGATCACGAGGTCATCCGTACGGAACTCCATGGCCTCGGACATTTGCTCAATCACGTCGTCGCGCAACGCCCCGGCCGCCTCGATGACGAGGAACCCGCCGGCCATCTTGTGGATTACCGTCGCGGCATCCTTCTGATTCATCTCCTGCGCGGTCAGGCGGGCGGATTTGACAGCCTCAATGCCGAGGTCACGGCCCATGGCAAGGATCATGCCCTGTGCAAGCCGCGTCTTTCCACTGCCCGGGCGGCCCATGATGAGGACATTGCCCCGGTTCGAGGTACGTTCCCCCGAATGGTTATACACATCCGCCATGGCGACGGTTACCTGCTCCGGAATCCCCGGAATCCTGGAGAAGTACGATAACAAATCCACCTCGACGGAATCGAGAGGACGCGGCTCCAACGGCCGCCGATTCTGCACAACGAAGGTCTCCTCCTCAGTCTTCGTGTCCCCGAGATCTTCCTCCTCGCCGCCGATTGGGACGAAGGAGAATCCGTTCGCCGCGAGGATATCCTCCTCTTCCGGCAAATGCGCAGCCGCCGGTTCCGCAGGTTCTTCCGAAGCCACCGTTTTCACCGCCTCTTCCGCTGGCGCATTTGCGGAGGTGTCTGCAAATGCCGCCGCGGCCCCAAGCGCAACCGCAGCCCCTCCCGCAAGAGCCGCCGCTCCTACGGTTTCATTCCCAGTCGCTTCCGCTGCTACAGCCGCCTCCGCAGCTTCC
Organism: uncultured Lachnospiraceae bacterium; assembly: GCA_902803635.1. GTDB lineage: Bacteria > Bacillota > Clostridia > Lachnospirales > Lachnospiraceae > Chordicoccus. The sequence goes on from CADCQU010000168.1 coordinate 8,186, forward strand.
GGCGTATTTGCTTCCGTGCCTTCAACTCCAGTCGCTCCCGTTGCGGCAGCCGCCTCCACGAGTGCATTCGCCTCCGTACCTTCAGAGGCTTCCGCGGCTTCAGGCACAGTCACTCTTATGCCTTCAGCGGCTTCCGCGCCTTCGTCTCCGGTTCTTTCTGTCTCGCCAGCCGCAGCCCCCTTCACAGGGACTTCCTCACCAGCCAACGGCTGCGCGTCCTCGGCAAATGCCGTCTCCGCGGCACCCACTACCGGCTCGTCACCCTCTCCAAATCCACTGCTGCCGGAGTCTCTCAGTTTTCGTTCTGACTTTTGCATCGATTCCAGCGTCTTATCCGTCGTCCCGAAGAAGGTGAAGGGTAAATCCTCCTCGGTAGCCGCATCAGCTGCTCCTGCTGCCGCCGCAACCGCTGCCGCGCCCGCAAGGCCAGCTCCCGTGGCAACCGCAGAGGCACCCGCAGTATCTGTTGCAGTCTCTGCTGCCGCAGCAACCGCAGAGGCACCCGCGGCATCTGCCGCCGTCTCCGCTGCAGCCGCGCCCGCAAGGCCGGTTCCAAGGCCAACCGCCGCCTTTCCGGCAGTCGAAGCCGCGACACCGACCACGGTGGCTGCCCCGCCAAGGACCACACCCGCCACGGCACCGGCCGCAAGAAGCCCACCGGCTACATTTGCCTTGGCCGGCTCTTCCTCCACAGAAGCTGCTGCCGCCAAGGTTCCGGCTTCCATTGCCGCCGAAGCTCCATCTTCCGCAGCTGTTGCCGCCAAACCGTCTGCTCCCATGGACTCTGCCACTTCGTCTTTGCCTTCCAAAGATTCCTCTGCCGAGGCTTTTTCTTCCACAGACTCCTCTACCGAGGCTTCGCCTTCGACAGATTCTTCCGCCAGGGCTTTACCTTTCGCCGCCTCTTCCGTCCCAGCTTCTCCGTCGGAAAGATCAATCGTTTCCCACGCTAAGAAGTCGAACTCGTCCTCAGCCATCTCCGTGTTCTCCAGCGTCCCCAAGGCCGCCCACGAAAGCACGTCTTCCGTAGACAAATCCTCCGTCTCCACCAAGGGCTTCTTCGACGCTGTTTCTACGGGAACCAAGGTTTCAGCGATTCCTGCCTGGGCCATCGTTGCCGCCGTTTCCTCAGGAGCCGTCGTCGCCTCCGTTTCTGTCGAAGCCATCGTTTCAGCGGTTTCTGTCTGAGCCGTCGCTGCCTCCGTTTCTGTCGAAGCCATCGTTTCAGCGGTTTCTGTCTGGGCCGTCGCTGCCTCTGTTTCTGCCGAAGCCATCGTTTCAGCGGTTTCTGCCTGAGCCGTCGTTGCCTCCGTTTCCACAGGAGCCGTCGTCGCCTCCGTTTCTGCCGAAGCCATCGTTTCAGCGGTTTCTGCCTGAGCCGTCGTTGCCTCTGTTTCTTCCAGAGCCATTGTTTCAGGGGTTTCTGCCGGTGCCATCACCGTCGCTGTTCCTTCCAGCTCCGTATCCGCACCCAGCGCCACCATCTTGGAAGTGTCCTCTTCGTCTAATGGTTTCAAAAGCTCCTGCAACAGCTCTACCTCCTGTGCATCCAAATCTTCTCCCGTCAGAGCCTCGTCGGTCATCTCCGGAATCAGCTCTCCCAAAGCCACCGCCGAAGCCCCTGCTTCCGCAGCATCTCCTGCCAAAGCGCCCAGGCCATCCGGAATCGCCGCCACTCCATGTCCCACGCTCGTCGCAGCCACAGTAGCCGCCTTCGCAGTCACCACGGTCGCCGCAGTTGCAACCGCCGCAGTCGCGCCTAATGCTGCCGCCGCCCAGGCCACTCCGGGGACAATATCCGAAGGCTTAGAAGCCTCCGTCTGTTCCTCCCCCGCAGCCTTTTCCACAGCCTCCTCAATCACGACTTCCGTCGGAACCTCCGGCGCCTCTGCAGCCGAAGCGACCGTCTCCGCTGCCTCTCCCGCCGAAGCGACCGCCTCCGGCGCCTCTGCCGCCAAAGCGACTGTCTCCGCAGCCTTCTCCGGTGCCTCTGACACCGAAGCAAACGTCTCCGAAGCTACCTCCGGCACCTCTGCCGCCGAAGCGACTGTTTCTGTAGCTATATCCTGCATGGCAGCCGCCTCAACAGTTTCCGCAGCCGCTGCCTCTTCCGCCATCTCCGGCCTGTCAGCCTCCGACATCGGTGTCTCCTCCATTCTATCTTCCACGGGTGCCTCCATGCTCCCCGAAACCTCCTCCGTTTCGGAATTCGAACAAACTTTCTCCGGAACAAAGCCTTCCGGTGCCTCCAGGCTTCCCGAAACCTCCCCAGTTTCAGAATCCGAACCAGCTTCTTCCGGGGCAGAGCCCTCGGCCACTTCCTCATCCTCTTCCACCGTGCGAAGCTCTGCCTTCTCGGCAAGCACCTCAAATACGCCCGCCAGCGTCTCCTCCGGAACCGTCACCGCCTCCGAAAGCGCCTTTCCTTCCCCGGAAGAACCGGAAATATCCGCCACAGCTGCTCCATCCGCAGCTGCCTCCACGGCAGACCCTGCCGCAACCGCAGCCCCGGCCGCCAGCGCGGCGGCCACAGCCTCCGCGAGCGTCTCCCCGGGAGCAATCTCATCCACCTTGGGAGGCTCCTTCACCTCCAGGACTTCGTCCTCGGCGGCTGTCTCTCCCATGCGTGTATATTCTCCGTTCTGAACTTCCTCGGCAAATGTACTGTTCGTCTCGGCGAAGAGCTCATCGAGGGCCGGATCCGGCATCTCCGCATCGTCCCCGTCCGCATTTGTCGTTCCGCGTATATCGGCAAATACCTCGCGAATGCTGCTTGCGAGCATTTGCTGCTCCTTTGTCGGCGGCTCGTCCATGTACATCTGCCGTGCCAGCACCGCCACCTTCGGCGCATTTGCCTCCAGCGAGGTCTCGACCACCGCCTGGTCCGCCGCCGCGTCCAGCTTGTCAATCGCCCGCAGCGTGCTCCCGGGCGTTACGCGCTCCAGCTCCTCCGCCTCGCGCAAAACCGCCTCCCGCCGCTGCTGCTGCTCCAGCTCCCGCGCTCGGGCCTCCGCCTCCTCGCGGGCAAGGCGCTCCCGCTCCTCAGCCTCCTCGCGTTCCTTCCGCGCACGCTCCTCGGCTTCCTCGCGGGCCTTCCGCTCGCGCTCTTCAGCCTCCTCGCGTTCCTTCCGCGCACGCTCCTCGGCCTCCTCGCGGGCCTTCCGCTCCGCCTCCAGCCGTGCAGCCTCGGCAGCCTCGGCCTCCCGGCGGATGCGCTCCTTCTCACTCTTATATTGTTTCTCCTGCTCCTCGCTCAGCGGCTGGATCTGCATTTTCAGTTCCATCGCCCGCATCACGTACTTGCCCTGCGAGAACCACAGGATCATGTCATCGCACTCCTCGACGCACCGCTCGTCCTGCCCGTTCTGGTGGTAGAGCCTTGCAAGCTCAAATGCCCAGCGTTCCGTATATTCCCGGTTCTTATACGCCTTGAGCAGCGCAATCTGATCGTCCAGCGGGGCCTTCTGCGCCCGCGCCAGCTTATACAACAAAATGTAGCGGGACATGTCGTGCGGCGAGAGCTGCTTGAACTCCCGGATATACCGCTCCGCATTGTCATAATCGCCGAGCCGGATATACATTTCCGCCAGCCGGTAGACCACGGACTTCGAGCTGCCCGCCCGCCGATACGCGAGCTGCAGCATCGCAAGGCTGTCCTGATAGTGCTTCACCGCCTCGTAAATTTCCGCAACCGTCAAAAGCGTGCGGATGTTCTTCACCCGCCGCCAGTCCAAGGTATCCGCAACCTTCGCCGCGCCCTCGAAGTCTCCCCTCCCCGCCAGCGCGTCGATCTCCTCCAATTTCATCTTGAACTCGTTCTTATCCAAGCCCGTCACCCCTTATCTTTATTCCAACACAACCCCCATACGGAGGCAAATCCACAAAAACCAAACGCCCCCGCGCCCAATTAATAACAGTGTAACACATTGACAAAAATCTGTAAACATTTCAAACGATGGAAAATCAAGAGAGTCAGGGCAAACGGTTTCTCTGAAAAAAATCGAGCAGGCGGAGGGTATTCCCCTCCTCCTACTCGATAATCTGTCAGAAGAATATTTAGGAGCTGTTCATCAATAACTCAGGAACTCTGCTTGTCTAAATTCCGCCCTGACTGCGTTGTCGTCAGTCGGCGATGCCCGCATCGCCTCCATCCTCCGCCTTGCAGGACGAAATTTATACTTCGC
>CADCQU010000169.1 GCA_902803635.1 uncultured Lachnospiraceae bacterium
CGAGCTCGAAGGCGGCGGAGATAGCGGACAAGGCGAGCTCGAAGGCGGCGGAGATAGCGGACAAGGCGAGCTCGAAGGCGGCGGAGACGGCGGACAAGGCAAGCTCGAAGGCGGCGGAGACGGCGGACAAGGCAAGCTCGAAGGCAGAGGAGATTGCGGGTGAGGCAAACTCGAAGGCGGTGGAGACGGCCTCCGGGGCGGAGGAGGAGGCAAACCGCTTTCCGGCATTTGCCGTGGAAGATTTGGAAGGCAAGAAAGTAACGGAGGAGGCATTTGCCAGCGCAAACCTAACGGTCGTCAACATATGGGGCACTTTTTGCGGACCGTGCATACGCGAAATGCCATATTTAGGCGAGCTTGCGACGGAACTTGCTCCAGAAGGCGTGCAGTTCCTCGGCATCGTCTGCGACGTGAGCGACCAGTACGGGAACGTGTATCCGGAGCAGGTTGCGGAAGCAAAGCAGATTGTGGAGGAGACCGGGGCCGGCTACACGCACCTCGTGCCGACCGGTGGGCTGATGGACCTCATCATGGACACCCAGTATGTCCCAACGACCTATTTCGTGGACGGGCAGGGAAGGATTCTCGGCGAACCGCTCGTCGGAAGCAGGTCGAAGGAGGAGTGGCTGGAGATAATCCGGGACGGGTTGCAGAAGTAATGAAAAGGATTTAACAATCGGAAAGGAGAAAATATGATCAGAAGGTTTACGCTGGGGAGTCCGATTTGTACGGATGCGGTGGTGCTTGAGGTTCCTTCGGAGGGCATCGAAGGGTTCCCGTTTTCGCACCGGATTGGGAACGGGGAGTTTGTATTTTCCTTCGACATGGAGAAGGACGAGATTGTGTACGGGCTTGGCGAGGCGATCCGCGGGATTAACAAACGCGGCTGGCTGTACCGGAGCTATTGCAGCGACGACCCGATTCATACCGAGTCTAAGCATGCGCTTTACGCGGCGCATAATTTCCTGATGCATGGGAAGACGGGCATTTTCATCGATTTTCCGGCGGAGATCCGCTGGGATATCGGCTATTCGCACGCAAATGAGACGGTCGTCACGATTTGTGGTACGGATTTTGACATTTATGTGATCACACAGGATACGCCGCTCGCGATCGTAAAGGAGTTCCGGAGTCTTATCGGGCAGAGCTACGTCCCGCCATTCTGGGCCTTTGGCTTCCAGCAGAGCCGCTGGAGCTACCACAATGCCGAGGCGGTGCAGAACGTCATCCGAAGCTACGACGAGGCCAACATTCCGCTCGACTGCGTTTATCTCGACATCGATTATATGGAGCGCTACAAGAATTTCACCGTGGACCGCGAGGCGTTCCCGGATTTTGAAGGGCTGGTGCAGGAGGCGAAGGCCAACAATATACACCTGATTCCTATCATCGATGCCGGCGTGAGGAAGGAGGAGGGCTACTCCGTCTATGAGGAGGGTCGCGACAGGGGCTATTTCTGCAAATTGGAGGACGGGAGCGATTTCGAGGGCGGCGTCTGGCCGGGCATCGTGGGCTTCCCGGATTTCCTCCGCCCGGAGGTGCGCGCGTGGTTCGGTGAAAAGTATCGATTCCTTACGGATATGGGGATTGACGGTTTCTGGAACGACATGAACGAGCCGGCCATTTTCTACTCCAAGAAGGGCCTGGCAAATGCCCTCACGGAGGCGCAGGAGCTGCAGGGCGTGGACCTTGACCTCGGCAAATTCTTCCATTTGAAGGATGTCTTTATGGGGCTGGCAAATAACCCCGCCGATTATGCTTCGATGTACCACGAGATTGACGGGAAGAAGGTGAACCACCAGCGGGTGCACAACCTCTATGGGGCCAGCATGACGAGGGCCGCGGGCGAGTTTTTCGAGAAGGAGTTCGGCAAGCGGAAGATCCTCATGTTCTCCCGCTCCTCGATGATCGGCGCACACCGGATTGGGGGCATTTGGTTCGGCGACAACCACTCGTGGTGGGCGCACATTTTGCAGTGCCTGAAAATGCTCCCGTCGGCAAATATGTGCGGTTTCCTTTACTGCGGCGCGGATCTTGGGGGCTTCAGCGGCGATTCGACGCCGGACCTGGTGCTGCGTTTCCTCGCGCTGGGCGTCTTCACGCCGCTCATGCGGAACCATTCCGCCCTCGGAACGCGCGATCAGGAGTGCTACCGGTTCGACAATACGGACGATTTCCGCGACGTGATCCTTGTCCGCTACCGCCTGCTTCCCTACCTTTACAGCCTCTTTGTGCGGGCGAGCGAGGAGAACGACCTGCTCTTCCGACCGCTCTCGTTCGATTATCCGGATGATCCGATCGCGCGGGAGTGCGAGACGCAGCTCATGTTGGGCGATGCGTGCATGATCGCGCCGGTCTACGAGCAGAATGCAAATGGCCGGACCGTCTATTTGCCGGAGGATATGACCTTTGTCAAATTGAGCGGCGAGCGCGTTGTGAAGGAGAGCCTTTCGAAGGGGCTTCACTACGTGGAGGTCGCGCTGAACGAGGTTCCGCTCTTTGTGAAGAAAGGCAAGTCTATCCCGCTCTGCAAGCCCGCGATGCGGACGGCGCTGCTCGATTTGGAGGCTGTGGAATATTTGGAGGGCTGAGGGAAGCTGAATTAGGTTGACAGGGACGGGCTTTGGTAGTATGCTTAGCGTCAAGAATTACCTATGAAGGAGGTAGGCGATTATGGACGCGAAAATCCGGAAAATAGTAATGACTGCGGTTCTGGCGGCGCTGACATTTGCCGCGACCATGGTCATCCGCATCCCGGTTCCCGTGACCGGGGGGTACGTGCATCCCGGCGACGGCTTCGTCATCTTGGCAGGGGCATTTGTCGGGCCTGTCTATGGCTTTTTGGCGGCCGCCATTGGCTCGGCCCTCGCGGACGTGGTCGGAGGGTACCTCGTGTACGCGCCCGCGACATTTGTCATCAAGGGACTTGCAGCTTTGGCCGCGGCCCTTGTTTTCGGCAAATGGCGGCGGATGCCGGGGCTTCTTGCTGGCGGTTTGCTTGCGGCGGCGGTGGTAGTCCTTGGGTACTTCCTCTTCGAGGGCGTTCTCTACGGCTTCCCGGCGGCGGCCGTGGCCATGCTTCCGAATCTTGTGCAGGGGCTGGTCGGCGTGGGAATCGCCGCCCTCCTCAACGTGCGGGGACTCGTGACGCGGCTTGGAAGGCAGACGGGCAAGTTTAGAAAAAATTAATAAATCCAATTTTGCAAGAAACCTTGCTTTTTTTGCAATGGATACATAGGATTGTCTGTAAAGGCGGTTTGTGCGGGGGCTGTCACGGAAGGATTTGTGCAGATTGCACGAAGGGCTTTGTGAGAGTTGCCGAAGGCTTTGCGGACGGTTCGGAGAATGCGGCCGGTCGTCCGTGGGAGCTTCCCGGATGGCCGGCCGATGCTTTTCCGGGCTGACGAGGGCGTGACGTCCGCCTTTTTGCCGGTTTGGAAAATACAGGGAAGAGATAATTTCACTTTCCGTTGCTGGAAGAGGGACGGGAGGAGAGGTGGTTACTCTTTGGGATACCGGAAGAGGAACCGGAGGAGTACTGCAGGCTCAAAGGTATTGCAAAATTATTGGACAGGAGGAGCTTGCAATGAGAAAAATGCGAAATGTTTTTGGGAAGCAGGCGATGTTTTCGGCGGAAAAGCGAAAGGCTGAACGCAGAAGGACGCTGGCACTTGCCGTTGGGGTGGCGGTGTTTCTTTCCGGGTGCGGCACGGGGAATGGTTCCTCGGGCGGCCCGGAGGAGATGTCTGGAACGTCGGCGAGTGCAGTGGAGGCTTCGAATGGAACGGCTGGGACGGAGTCTGCAGATACATCTGTGAAAGCTATGGATAACCTGCAGGAAGGGACGGAGAGTTCCGGAACACTTTGGACGAAGGAGTCGGTTCCGACAATCTCGGAGTGGGCGGCGTCGGCGTTGGCCGAGGCGGAGGCGGGCGACCTGAAGGAGCAGACGGAGGACTTCCTTGCCGGCGTGCAGGGGCTTTCCGAACGATTCAAGGAAGGGGCGGAGTACAAGCCCGCTGACGAGGAGGCCCCGCTTGACGAGGAGGGCTACTTTGTCGATCCCGCCATGATGGAAGAGTTGGAGAAGTGGAAACAGGAGAATGGGGCTGTCGGAGGCGGAGCTTCATGAAGTGGAAGAAACTATGACGATGGAGATGTATACGGAGGCGGGCGGGCGGCGGCTTCGCTGTGGGTTTACGACCGGGAGCTGTGCCGCGCTGGCCGCCTCCGGGGCGGTACAGTACCTTCTTACGGGGCAAATGCCTCCCTCGGCGGCGATTGTGACCCCGTCGGGCGTGCCAATCGAGGTCTTTTTGGAAGATAACGGAAATCTCCCCGGCAAATGGGCGGCTGCAGGGGTGGCGAAGGATGCCGGCGATGATGCAGACGTGACTGATGGACTGCACATCTGCGTCCGCGCGGAGTGGGTGAAGGTGGAAAGTCCGGAAGAGCGACTGGAGGAAGAAAGTGTTGAAAAGCGGCTGAAATCCTTGACGGTAGATGTTTTGTATCTTCCGGAGGGAGGGAAGCTTTCTCTGTTGATCGACGGCGGCGAGGGGGTTGGGCGGGTGACGCTGCCCGGACTCGACCAGC
>CADCQU010000170.1 GCA_902803635.1 uncultured Lachnospiraceae bacterium
AGGGAGTCGTTCAGCACCGCACCGACCTGCCAGGGTTCGGGCTGGGAGGGCGGGGTCATTTCAAAGGTGTAGGGGTGTGTTTCCCCACCCTTTTCCAGCTCGGCTTCGAGGACAAGCTCGTCGGAGGCTCCAAAGGTTATTTCCGACCAGAGGATGGTATTTGGCTGGGGGATCAGCTGGTCGGAGTCAGCAATCAGAAGCCGCTGTTCGCCCTTCTCGGTGAAGGTGCGTGACGTTTTCTCAAAGACATAAGCCTTAACATAGACCTTGAACTCCCCCAGGAGGTCTTTCCGGAAGGCCGCCACCGTCTGGCGCAGGGTCTCCTGCATTTCCGGGCTCTCGTCCGTCATTAAAATGGCGGGAAAACCGCAGCGCGGGCACGCGCCCAGTACCTTCTCATCATATTCATTTCCGCAAGCCAGGCATTTCATATTTTTTTCTCCTCAAAACAAAATCGGGTCGAAGAGGTCGCTGAGGCGGGTGAGGGGGATATCCAGCTCCTCATCCTCGTCGCGGAAGGTGCGGCGGACGACGTCGTACCTTCGCATATGCAGGTGGAGTACCTCGGCGGAGTCGAGGGAGAAACCCACGATTCCGAAGGTCGGCATATTGTTCTTGTTAATCTGGCGCATGCGCTCGCGAAGCTCCTCGCGGATGCGCACGACCTGCCCGGCCGGGTACTCCTCGCTCTCCAGAATCAATTTGTCGATGCCGCCGACAAGGTAGAGACAGTCCGAGCCGTCCTCCTTCTTCGGGTAGTAGGGAACGTCGAGCTCGATGTTCTGCCGTCTCGTGAACGCGTAAATGTAGACCGGCTCGCCGCCGCTGAGCGCGAAAATCCCGATGGAGTACGGAGCTGTATTCTGTATATCTACAATATGGTCCGCCAGAAGCGCGGCCCCCATCGAGACGGCCTTCTCACGGTCGCCCTTCACGAGGATGATGCCTTCGCTCCGGCGGTCAAGGCTCGCCGACCAGCGGAAGGCCTCCTCGACCTGCCGCTTGACGAGGAAGAAATTCCCAAAGCCTCCGACCAGGGCGATTTTGAAATTGTCCTGGTCCTTGTCCATGTAGGGAATCTGCCCGCGGTCCATGTAGGCGACCATCTTTCCGAGGCTCTCGGCGAGCACGGGGCGGATGACCCGGTTGTACACGTCAAGCATAAGGGAAAAGCGGATGACGACCTCGCCGCCCTTGAAATAAAGAGTCGCGAACTCGTCGTCCTCCTCGTCGACCACCTCGCGGAACTCATCCGCGTCGTAGACGTCGTACTGGTTGAAAACATCGCCGATGGCCTCGGTCTGGGACTGGAGCTGATCCTCGACCTCGTTGACAAATTTATAAAAGGCAGGCTCCTTCCGCAGTTCCTCGGGACTTCCCCCGATCCCGGCGGCCAGGATGGCTTCCTCCGCGAGTGTCTCCATAAAGACGATGCCGGCCTTGCCGATGCGGCCCTCCTCGTTTTCGCCGGCCCCGGTCCGCTCCAGCACCTTGATTTCCATGCCAACGCCGCCGTCCACCCTGTCGCGAGTCTCGACGCGGGTGAGCGTGATGTCGAGCGTGCCTCCGCCGTAGTCAATGAGGAGAATCGTCCCCTCGTAGCATTTGCCAGTGCTCTTCCAGAAGTTGAACGCAAAATACGCGCTTGCCGCCGCCGGTTCGCTGACCACCCGTACGTTCTCGTTCTCGACAAATGGCATTTGCCGACAAATCTCGCTGAGCTTGGTGCGGGCATCGATGGTGCGGATGCCCTGGCTCCAGATTTCGGGCGCACAAATGACAAGCTCATCGATTTTCTCGGCCTTGTAGAAGGCCATCGCCTCGCGGAGCATGTTGGAGAGATATTTTTCGGTGATAGCCTCCGGGGAATTCTCCGCCTCCGGATCGGCGTCGAAACCGCGGCTTTCGCGGATGTCGGCGTTCTCCTCGGAGAGGAGCATCTTGAAACCGCGGAAGCTGCGGAGGCCTTTCTGCCCGGCCATGCTCTTCGCGGCGCGGCCGAAGGTGTACTGCCCCTTCTTGAGGCAGACCTCGGTCGGCAAATAGGGGGACGACTGCTGCAGTTCGAGGGCCTCAACGCGGTCGTACTCCTTGCGATAGGTCGAAATCACGCTGTAGGTGCTGCCAAAATCCACTCCAAGGTTCATATTCGTTCCTCTCTCTTTTCTCACACTTCCCCGCCGCGTCGTTCGAAACGCTTGTTGAGGTCTTCAAGGACCTTGCTTCGGGATTTTTCTTCCAGGTCTTCGTCTCCAGAGACCGTGGCCTTGGGGATGTCCCCGGAAGGCATGCCGGGGACAAAGCCGGCGGGTGCGCCTGCCAGGCCGGGCGCGTAGCCCGTGGCGACGGGGATGCCGCCCTCCAGAACAACGTGGAGGCTGCCGTCCCTTCTCTCCCGCTTCGCGGCCAGCTTCTGCTGCCGGATCATAACCAGCGAATCCTCGAAAAGATCCATCGTGAGGCAAATTTCCCCGGACTCGCGGAGGCCTGCCATCTCGCCGGCAAGCTCCTCCTCCGAAAGCCCCCGCTTCTTCGCCGCAAGGTACTGCTTTAAGCCATTTGCCTTTAGCTGCAGGCGAAGGAGGTTCACGAGCTGCACCAAATCATCATACGAAAGGCCCGTCGCTGCATTTGCCATGCCTGCCGGAGAAGGCTCGTCGCTCCCCGCGAGGGGAAGGTACTTCTCGAAAAAGCGGGCGCGGTCCTCCTCGTCCGGCAGCTCGAAACGGCAGAGGAAGAAGACGCTCTTCAGGCTGTCGGAAAGGACAGTCTCGTCCTCCTCGGTCACCACGAGCTTCAAGGGTTCCCGAAGGTCCAGGCGCTCGCATGCCGAGAGGATGCATTCCCAGACCGTAAAGTCTCCCGGATTTTCGATTAAAAGTACCGACGGCGCGGCGGTGGCCACGGCAAATGCCTCCTCGACACGGTTGTAGGTGTCCATCATATTCTCCCCGCGGAGCACCTGGCCGGGTACGTCATAGGCCTTGTAGCCCGCCCGCTGGCAATCCCCGGCAAATGCAAGCGCGAGGTTCCGCTGTCCGCAGCCGGCAGGACCGAAAAGGCAGTAACAGAAAAGCTGCCGCGTGTTCAAGAAAACCTTGTCGGCCCCCGGAAGCGGGAGTCCGCCGATGAGGAGCTTTTTCCAGTAATCCGGGCCGTAGTTCGGAGCCTTGTTACTCAAAAGCGAGTTCTTAATCTGGCTGCGGGCAAACCGTTCCAGGAAGCTCTGTTCCGAGCCGTTCATCGTTCATTCCCCCCGTTTTTACCCATCCGCCTCTTTGTTCCTATTATAGCGGGCCTCGAAGTCGTCGATTTCCTCCAGGATGCTGTCCTTCGGGGTCGGCGTGTATTCGGACTGCGCATTTGCAAAGAGCTTTTGGCTCAGGCGGTAGCTGCCATTTGCCAGGGCCTCGACCGCCGCGTCCTCGTCGGGGTAGGTGGCAAGGATGTCCTTCAGGACCTGGGCCTTCACCTTCTCGACAAGCCGGTCCACGTCACGGTAGTTGTAATGCACCGAGGAGGCGGCCATTTGCCGGTACGTGAACCCATCCTCCAGCTGCATGATTTTTGAGATTTTCCGCTCGTAGGCGGCTTCGAGGGCCTCCTCGTCGGGCATGTTCACGCGGACCAGCTGCACGCGGTCGAGCATCGCGTCGTCCACCTTGTTCGGGTAGTTGGTCGCGCCGATGAAGATGATCTCCTTGTCCGAGGCATTGATGCGGTTGTAGGAGGTCAGGAAGGCGGTCGTCATCGAGGACGCCCAGACCGGCAAATCCTGCATCTTGCGGTTGCGGCAGACACCGTCAATCTCGTCGATGAAGACAATGCAGGGAGCATTTTGCTCCGCCTCCTCGAAAAGGCGGGTGATAATCTTCTCGGCATCGCCGACGTAGCGACTTAAGATATTTGAACCGTCAAGTGAAATATATTTAAAGTTTTTTCCCATCAGCTCGTGCGCGAAGGCCTCGATAATGTAGGTCTTGCCGCAGCCGGGAGGGCCGATGAAGAAATAGGAATGCACGGTGCTCATTTTGAGGGCCTTGCGGATTTTCTGGAGCTTCGCGTCCGCGATGCAGCTCTTTAATTCCTCCTTGAGCTCGTGCATGCCGGAGACGTCCTCGAAGGAGTGCTTCGGGCTGTCCTTGAACCAGCTCTGGACCATCTCCTCGCTGACGGCCTTGTCGTTCTTCCCCGTCGCCGCGCGGTTGGAATTTGTCGCGGGACGGTCGTCCCGACGGTCCGCGCCCCCATTTTCTTTCCTCGCCCGCTCAGCCATCATCTTCTGGTAGGTTTCCGGGGAGACGGACTGGACGACGGCCTCGATACGCTTGCCAATCTCACGGGCGCGGCGCTCGTGGTACTTGCGAAGCTCACCGTCGCTAATCTGGGCCATCTCCGACTGGAGGCGGGCGGCCTCCTGGAGGTAACGGCCCTCCTCCTTCGTATGGCCGCCGTTGCGCTCGAACTCGTCATCCGCCTTCTGGATATACAGGCGGCACTCGTTCTCCATTTTCTGCATATTCTGGATATAATCGTTTTCCATGGATGCCTCCTATCAACCAAAAAGACTCGAACTCATGAGATCGTCGAGGTCGGCATTTGCCACCTCCTCGTTCGGGTTCCCGCCCGGCGTATCGCCAAGCATGCGGGCGTAGGGCATGGGGCTCTCCTCCAGGATGAACTGGGAAGCCCGCATACAGTCGTCCACCGATTCTCCCTGTACATAGCGGTTCGCCACGTCCGTGAAACGCTCCCCGAGCCACTCGTCCACGCGGGCCAGGGCGTCGTCGGTGAACAGTTCCTCCGGGGCCTGCAGGCCGTCATGCTGCGCCAGCTTGGCCACCTGCTTGTCCACGGCCTTCTTCTTGCGCTCCGGGCTCCCGCCGGCGAGGCGGTTGATCGTGCGGAGGGCGGAGTTCAGCTCGCCGAGCATTTGGTTGAGGTTTTCCTTGTCCTTGATCTCGTCCAGCTGCCTCTTGGCCTCGCAGACGATGGTGTACGCGCAAATGCCGGAGCGGATCTTGGCTTCCGCGCGGGCGCGTTCGGCCTTCGTGGGGTTCGTCCGGAGAATTCGCCGCTGCACCGAGAGGAGGCGCTTGTATTTTTCCTTCAGCATGTCGAGCTTCACGGCCGTGTCCAGAATCTTCACGTCACGTTTCAGCTCCTGCTTTTCCGTCCAGTCCTCGCGAGCCGTATGCAAATCGTCCTGCACCTTCTTTGCTCTTGAAAATAAGCCCATGTCGGTTTCTCCCTTCTATTAGAAATTATACTGCTCCTCTTCCTCGTCCTCGTTTTCCAGCATTCCATCGGTCTGTTCGAGGACGGCCTTCTCGGCGGCCTGCTTGCGGGCGAGCATCTCCTCCTCGTACATTTTCCGGCCGGCCGCGTCCTGGGCGGCCTCAAGATCCCGCTGGTTCAGCATCTCCTCGTAGCGGTCATTTGTCGCGATGATGTCCTGCTTCTGCTCGCGGCCACTGTAGAGCTCGTCGAACATGGCGTTGATACGGTCCGTGGTCTCGCGGATCTTCTCCATGTGCCGCTGCTGCTCGACCGTCTTGACCTTGAACTCCTCCATCAGGCGGTTGATTTCCTTGATGTCGTAGGTCGTAACGGCCTTCTCCCAGCTCTTCAAGGTATCGAGGAGGACGTTGCAGTTGTTCTCGACCGTGACGAGGTTGTCCTCCAGCTCGCCGATCTTCTGGCCCTTCCGCTGCACGTCGAGCTGGCGGCTGATGGCGAGCCGCTGCTTGGCGGAGAGCTTGCGCTCGTCCCCGGTAAGGCGGGTGCGTTCGTCGTCGGTCATCTCTCGAACCTTCATCCATGCGGAGGGGTGCTCCTTGATAAAGGCATCCGTTTCCTCCATCGCCTGCTGGTAAAGCTCCTCTGCGTGCTTCTTGTCGTCCTCCATCCTGTCGCGCTCGGCCTTGATGCGCTCGAAGAGCACGGACTGGCTGCAGATCTGCACCCAGCCGGCCATTTGGTTCTCGCGCATCGTCTTGGCCTCCTCCTCGGTAACGTGGATGGGAAGCTCCGCCCGCGCATCGCGAAGACCGAAGGCGATGCCGGCCAGGCAGCGGTTGATGGCCCGTGCGCTGCAGCCCTCCTGCTTGGCCTGGATGACCAGCCGGATCAAATCCTCAACATAGGCATCGATCTTTGAGAGGTCATAGTGGACATAGGCCATCCGGTTGGACAGCTCGATGAGCTGGTCAAAATACCGGTTGAAGGCCGTGATTTCGCCCGGCTCCACCGTGGCGGCGACGCTGCCGTCCTTCCGCTTCCTCGGCTTGTACGGCTCCATCTTGGCCATGCCGAGGTTCGTGCGGATACTATCGAGTCGCGCCACGTCGGCATCCAGCTTCGCCTTCTGCTCCCGCACGATCTCCGCCTTTGATTTTTCCTTGGGTTTAAAAAAACCAATTGCCATAATCTTTCTTCCTTTCTATCCTCTCTTGGATTTCCTTCAATCTCCTGCCATCACGCACGATTATTGTTCCACTTTCGAAAATGCCGGCGGGATTCTTCGTCGCTTCGCTCCTCAGAATGACAACTCTTTCGTCGCGCTTCCTATCCTCTCCTCACCCGTCCAATTTCTCGCTGCTGATGCACGCGCAAATGCTGTCCAGAGCTTCCCGTATCGATGCAATCTCCATTTGCATATTCTTAATGCGTTTTTGCAGCTTGTCCCCGGCGATGGCGGTCTTCGAGGAGACCCCGTAACGGTTGGAGGCCCAGTCCGCCGACAGGTCCTTCGCAAGCCGTTGCCGCGCATCCTCAATCACCGAAAGCCGCTTTTCGAGAACCTTCACGTTCTCGCGGCATTTGGCGCCTTCGAGGCTTTCCAGCCAGTCCTCGCCCTCGTCGACCCGTTCCGCAAGCTCGGCCTCGCGGTCCTCGAGCTCCTTCCGCTTCTTCCGGAGGGCCTCCGTCCGCTCCGCGTACCTCTCCTCCAGCTCCCGCCGCTTCTTCCGGAGCTCCTCCATCATCGGTGCCGCCTCCTCGATGGACGCCCGAAGCTGACTGTTCTGGGCCGCCAGCTCCTCGGACTTTGCCAAATTGTCGGCCCGCTGCTGGGCAATCTCCCGGCGGACCTCCTCGACCTCCCGGAAAATCTCCTGGTACTGCAAAAGCGTGGCCTTCTTCTCCTCCTTCTGTTCGGAAAGGAGGCGTTTTTGCTCCCCGTAGTCCTTGTCCGCAAGGGTCTTCTCCAGAAGCCGAATGTCCTCGCGGAGCCTCGCGCAGTCCATGTTCTCCTGGGCGACCTTTTTATCAAGCGTTTCCTTTTCGAGGGCCTTCTCCTCCCGAAGCCGCACCGCGCTCTCGAAGCGGACGTTCAGATCAGCGATTTCCGAGCGGATGGCCTGCGTCTCGTCCTCCATCTGCCGAAGGCGTTCCTTCGCGGCCGCCTCCTCCTGCCGGCGCCTTGCCAGCTCGGCCTCCTTCGCCTGCGTCTGACGGGCGAGCTCCTCCTCCCGCTCCGCAAGCTCGGCCAGCATCCCGGCATGGGCCGTTTTCTGCCCTTCAATCTCCTCCCCGATTTTCTCTTTGCGGCAAATGGCCTCTTCCAGCTCTTTTTCGAGCCGGGCTTTCTGCATTTCCAGTTCCTTAACATCCACCTCCCGCAAATGGCAAATGCGTCCTTCCAGAGCCTTGACCTCGCTTTCGAGGTCTTTCACCTCCTGCTCCTTTTGCGAGAGCGTGGCCTCCTCCTGCCGCAGTTGTTCCTCCAAATGCAAAATTTCCATATGGTCCATATTTGCAGCTTCCAGCTGCTTGTCCACCGCCGAAAGCTGTTCGGAAAGCTTTTCGAGCCGCCGCCGGCGGTCCTCCGAGACCGCCTCGGTCTCGTTCCTTCGGGCGAGGTTCCGGACGAACTGCCCGAGCCAGGGAAGCCGCGCAAGAAGCTCGTCGGGGTTCTTGCTGCTCCCGGCATCGATGCCGGCCCCCGTCTCGCGCTTCACCTCGTTGCAGAAGTCATAGAAAAAATTGACGGCCTCCTCCTGAGAGATTGCCTCCAGGCGGGACAGGCGCTCGATATTGCTCTTTGTCTGCGTTAGTTCCATGCTCGCCTCCCTTGCACCAATGTC
This sequence comes from uncultured Lachnospiraceae bacterium, assembly GCA_902803635.1. Lineage (GTDB taxonomy): Bacteria > Bacillota > Clostridia > Lachnospirales > Lachnospiraceae > Chordicoccus. The sequence goes on from CADCQU010000170.1 coordinate 8,088, forward strand.
AATAAATTAGACATGTCATCCTGAGCGAAGCGAAGGATCCCTGTTACAATTCAGGTGACCCTTCGGTTCTGTCATTCTGAGGAGCGAAGCGACGAAGAATCCCGTCAACTTTGCGAGAAACCTCACGGGATTCTTCGCTTC
>CADCQU010000171.1 GCA_902803635.1 uncultured Lachnospiraceae bacterium
ATTATTATCTATTTTTTTGAGATTCCTCCTGCTCAGCCAGCCTCGGTCTCGGCCCCGAAGGTGGGGTCGTTGCGGTTGCCGAGAGTGATCTCGATCTCCATCTCCTCGTAGGCGGTTTCTGAGCTGTTGAGGCGTTCCACGGTGAACTTGACCTTCTCGCCGGCCGCATAATACTCCAGATAGCCCAAAAGCTGCGTCGAGGAGGTGATGGTGCTCCCGTCGATGGCCGTGATGACGTCGCCCGCCTTAAGGCCGGCCGCCTCAGCCGGGCCGCCCTCCATAACATCGGAGACGTAGGCGCCTGCCGGGTATCCCGACTGTACATAGAAGGTTGGCATCGTCATGCAATGGATGCCGATATAGGAGGCGTGCTCCGCGTCCACCTTCGTGCGTGCGGCCTTGGTGCCGAGGTTCTCCAGGATCGGCCTCGCAGTCGCCATGGGGATCGCGTAGCCGACGCCCTCGATCTTGGTGTTCACGGCCTTGATCTCGTTGATGCCGATCAGCTCCCCGCGAAGGTTAATGAGGGCCCCGCCGGAATTGCCCGGGTTGATGGAGGCGTCTGTCTGGATCAGCACGTGAACCACGTTATCCACCTCGACCTCGCGGTTCAGGGCGCTCACCACGCCGCAGGAAACCGACTGGCCGTAGCCAAGGGCGTTGCCGATGGCGACGACCGTCTCTCCGACGACCAACTGGTCCGAATCACCAATCGTAATGACGCGAACCACGTCCAGTGTCTCCTGCGGGATGTCCGCCTTCTTTACCTGGACAATGGCAAGGTCGTTCCGCCCGTCGGTCGCGGTGAGGGTTCCCTCGATCACGGAGTCGTCAATAAAGGTGACCGTAATCTTGTTCGCGTCGGAAATCACGTGGTCATTGGTCGCGATGAGCAGGTTCTCCTCGGTCTCGCCGACGATGATGCCCGATCCGGCGCTGATATTTTCGTACGTCCCACCCTGGCCGAAGAAGTCCCTGTATTCCGTCAGGGACGTGTTGGTGATGGCCACCATGGACGGCATGGTCAGCTCGACCACCTCCGGAACCGTAAGGTCACGGTCTCCTGTCTCCTCGATGGCATCGTCCGGCAGCTGCGCCAGACTCCCCTCCTCGCCGTGGTCACTCCGGCCGGCCGGCGTGCGGGACTCGTCGTTGTCCGGGCGATTGCCGATGATGACCTTCGGCGGCTCCTTCACCTCGGATGTCGTGGCCGTGGGAGTCTTCTGCGGGAAGATGCTCCCGATGAGGCGGCTCGCACCTACGAAGACCAGCGAGGCCACGAGGCCAAAGAGGGCTGCGAGGCCGATGATGGCCGCAATTTTCTTGCCCTTGCCGCCCTTCTTCTTCTCCGGGCCTTTTCCGGGGCCGCCGGGCCCCGAAGGTCCGCCCGGCCCGCCGTAGCTTACCGTTCCCGCAAAGGACCCGTTCCCGCGGTAGTTCGTGTCTGCCGCATTTGCCCGGCCAGCATAGGCTGCGTCCACCGCATTTGTATGGCTAGCATTGGCTGTGTCCGCCGCAGTTGCCTGGCCGCCTTCCACAGTTCGCTGGCCATACGAAGCTCCTGTATAGGGTACCTGCCCCTCCGCCGTCCCTGCGTAGCCCTGTCGGGGACTCTCCTGGAAGCGATACACATCGTAGGGACTCGTGTACGGCTTCCGGACAGGCTGCTCAGACGAGGCTCCCCCGCTTTCCAAAACCGCGGCTGGTGTTTCCGGAACAGCCTCCGCCGTATCCATAATCGGCTCCTTTGCCGTCTGCGTATCCGCCCCGTAATGGATAGCCTGCACGAGCGGTGTCTCCGCCCCGTACCGCACATCCTCCACGGTCGGTGCCTCTGCCCCGTACCGCGCGGCCTCCACGTTCGGCGTCTCCGCCCCGTACCGCGCGGCCTCCACGGTCGGCTTCTCCGCCCTGAAGACCAAATCCTTTTCGTCCTTTGGCGCGTTCATCTCCTGCATGCCTGCAAATGCCTCGCCAACCGGCTCTTCCACAAATGCCGTCTTTGCTTCCGAGGGGCTCGGGATGCTGAACCCGCCAAAGCCATCTGCTCCCTCCTCGAAAGCTGTGTTTTCCGTTTTCAGGCTCCGGACATTTGCCAGATAATCCGTACCGGAATCATTCGCCTGCTCGTTCCGATCTGCCGGTTCCTGGCCGTTATTCCAATCGTCCATTGTACCTCCTTCGAAAACCTCCCATCGAAATTGATGGGAAAAGCCTTCTTTGTATCAATTATATGCAAAAAGGATACAACAAACTTGTGAAGAAACTGTGATTATTTGAGACACTTTTCAAATTCCTCGCGGACGGCCTCCTCGTGGCCGGCCTCCCAGAAGCTCCGGTTGGACGTAAATGCCCGCACGGCAAATGCCGGCAAATGCCGGTAGGCCTTCCCGAGCCGAAACCCTGTGAGCTTCGCCGCGCTGTGGACGACGAGCTTTGGCACGAGCAGCCAGTGCCCGGTTTTGACAAGGTGGCGGAAGGTTGCCGAGACGAGCCTTGCTCCCTCCCCGGCCGTCGGCACGCCATCAAAGACCTCCGGATGCATGGCCTCGGAGACGCCGTTGTCGAAATTCCGGTGAAACTGCTGCCGCGCAGAATAGTTGTGCGAATGGAGGACGCGGGCGTCGGCCTCGTAGACGATGGCCGCCCCCGCCTGGAGGGCCGTCGCCGCGAACACCATGTCCTCGTTGAAAATGCTGGGGACGGCGAAGCCGCCCAGCTCCAGAAGAAAGTCCCGTTCGTAGAGTGCGCAGACATTCGAGCAGAAAAAGGTCTTAATGCCAAGCTCCGGAAGATCCTCAATGACCTTCTTCCGGGAGCTTGGCGGGTAGTTGAACCGGCGGGTGTAGCGCTCGATGACGCCCGCATCCCTCTGGGGCAGCTGCCGTGCATAGGCGATACGTACATTTGGCTTGGATATGGCCTGTACCAGCCGTTCCACGAGATATTTGTCGGCGGGCAGGGCATCCTGGGTCATAAAAAGAACATACTCGGCATCCGTCAGGCCAAGAGCCATTTGCCGCGTCCCGCCGTGGTCGAACGCGGCCTTGGGGATGTGGTGAACCCGGACATCGGAATAGCCCTCGACGAGCGTTGTGTCAAATGCCCCCTCCTCGGTGTTGATAAGGAGGATGTTCCGCGGCGCATGACTCTGCAAATGGAGACGCAAAAGGAGCGTCCGCAGCTCTGTACCCGGCCGGTAGGTCGGAATGACCACGTCCACAACGGCCCTAGCGCCCGTGCTATTCCCCTCCGAATTTTTTACATTTTCTTCCATCTTTCCTCTCCTTGCGAGCCGCGTGTTACCGAAGGCTCTGTGTAAAATTAGGTAGAGGAAGGCGAATGCCGAATCTCTACCCTCCTCGCGAGCCTCATGGTGCCGTAGCCAGCACGAGACTCTGTGAATAATACAAGCGGACCGCTGCCGCGATCCGCTCTTTCATTTTTCTGTATTACTATTTCAGTGTATCCGCCTCGCCGCCGCTGTTTCCAATCTCGCTGTCGGCGATTGCCTCCTCTCGCATCTCGGGGCCGTAGCCGGTGTTGAGGATGATCTGGCGGCTAAATTCCTTGACCGTCTGCGATGTTTCGTAGGAATCAAGGTCGTAAAGCCATTTATGAAGCTCAACAACGTTTTCATCCAGCGTAACCGGAATCACGGCGCTCATGATCTGCGGGCTGACATCCTTCCCGAGATGGACTGCCGGAAAGCCCGTTGTCTTCTCGATTTCAAAATTGAACATCTTGGTCGCCATCGAGAAGATCTCTCCGACATCAAGACTCGTATAGCAGAGCGGCAGCACCTCGTCGAGAACGCGGTTGGCCATGCCGATGCCACCCGCCTTCACCTTCTGGATGACCTTCTCGATCACGAGACGCTGGCGCTGCGTGCGCTTCATGTCCCAGCCGTTGGTGTAACGGATACGGCAGTAGGCCGTCGCCTGGATTCCGTTCAAATGGTACTCGTGCGGCTCCTGCCCAACGAAGACCTCCAGCGGGTACACCTGCTCACCGGTGATGGCCGCCGTCTCCACCTGGTAGTTGTTACAGTGGATGGCCTCCTGGTCGGTGAGCGTCACGTCGATGCCGCCCACGGCATCAACCAGCTTGATGACCGCCTTGAAATCGACCACCGCGTAGTCCTTGATGTTGAGGTCCAGGTTCGCGTTAATCATCGAGATGAGCTGCGGGGCACTGCCCAGGTTGTAGGCCGCATTTGCCTTATTGTACTGGTACTTGTTAACATTCTCCGGGCTCATAATGTTGAGGTAGGTGTCACGGTAGACCGAGACCAGCCGCACCTTGCCCGTGCTGTTGTTGATGTTGCAAATAATCATCGTGTCGCTGTTGGCATAGTCGATCACGTCGGAGTCGCGGCTATCGATACCGACCAGAAGGAGGTTGGTGTAGCCAGACATCGTGTTGTCCTTCTTCACGTGCTCATCGACATAGACATCGTCCACGTCATGGACCTTCTGCACCTTGAGGTCGCGGCCAATGAGGCTGTACTTCCCAAACACGAAGGCCACGACAAATACCAGGACACCCAGAAGGACGAGGAGGAAGCTCATGAGGGCAATCATGCCAGCACTGCGTTTTTTCTTGGGCTTTCCCCTTCCAGCACTTCCAGCACTTCTGGGCGGATTCCCCGGATTCCTCGGCGGGACGTTCGAACCGCCGCTGCGGCCCTGGCCGCTGCCGCCCTTCATTTCCCGCCGGATCTGGCCGTTGGCAACCCGTCCGGTTGCTCCGGCCGGTCGCGCCTGCGCCGTCTGCCCGTTTGGGTTTGTCCTTGGGCGGGCCGGACGCTGCTGGCCGGCCTGCGCCTGTGCTGTTGTCTGGGGACGCGCGGTTCCCTGGGCGTTCCGCTGGGTTCCGGAAACGGTGCCCTGCGCCCGCTGCGGATTCTGCCGCTGGACGGCCTGGCCGTTTGACGCATACGCGCCGCCTGCCGCCCGCTGGGTAGCCTGGGCCTGTGCATACTGGGGATTTACAGGCCTTTGCCCGCCCTGCCCCTGCACGTACTGGCCGTTTGCGGTCCTCTGCCCGCCCTGCCTCTGCGCGTACTGGCCATTTGCGGTCCTCTGGACATTCTGTCCCTGCGTATACTGGCCATTTGCGGTTCTCTGGACACTCTGTCCCTGCGCGTACTGGCCGTTTGCGGGCCTTTGCCCGCCCTGCCTCTGCGCGTACTGACCATTTGCTGATCTCTGGACATTCTGTCCCTGCGCGTACTGACCATTTGCCGTACGCTGGACGGCCTGCCCCTGTCCGGACTGTGCGTTTGCGGGACGCTGGCCATTTGCCGCATACTGACCATTTCCGATCCGCTGCACGTTCTGTCCCTGCGGCCGCTGGCCGCCCTGCGATGTCCGCTGCCCGGCTCGCGCCTGTGCCTGTCGGCTGTAGGGATTCTGGCTGGCCGCCTGGGCCTGCCGCATATAGTAGCCACTCTCGACGGTTGCATTTGTCGCTTGCAGCTGCGCGTTCCGGGCATTCCCGTTATTTCCAACATTCCCTTCGGAAGCCCCACCCGCCATATTTGCCGTATTTCTGTAGGTGGTAGCGTCCTGCTCCTGGTAGTGCCCGCCGGGCATATGCTTGTCCGTGTAAGCAAATCGGCTGGTATGGCCCGTCTTCGCGGAGCTTTCCCTTGTCTCCTCCGGGTACCACCCGTTCTCGTCATACTTATCCGCCATAAGAACCTCAACTTTCCTGCCAGGCTGCCCCAAGGCACCCGCCATGTTTGTCGCTTGGGGTATTTCACACCCTTTTTACAAGCATCGACTCAATAGGCATTCTTGTTGACAAATCCGTTGAAGACCGTGAGGAACAGGATCTTGATGTCCAGTCCGATGGTCCAGTTTTCAATATAGTAAAGATCGTAATCAATCCGCCGCCGGATCGAGGTGTCGCCCCGGTAGCCGTGGATCTGCGCCCAGCCCGTCATGCCCGGACGCACCTGGTGCTTGACCATGTACCGCGGAATCTCCTCCTGGAATTTTTCCACGTAGTAGGGCCGCTCCGGCCGCGGGCCGACGAGGGACATCTCGCCCTTCAGCACGTTGAAGAGCTGCGGGAGCTCGTCGATGCTGGTCTTGCGCATGAAGCGGCCGACAGGGGTCACCCGCGGGTCGTCCCGCACGGTCCACGCCTTGCTTTCCTTGTTCGGCTCCTGGACGACCATGGAGCGGAACTTGTACATGGTGAAGGGACGGTTGTGAAGGCCCACCCTCTCCTGCCGGAAAATCAGCGGTCCGGGGGATGTGGCCTTGATAATGATGGCGCAAATCAGCATCACAGGAGATGCGATGATAATGCACACAAGACTCCCGAGGATGTCCATCAGGCGCTTCAATGCCGCCGAAAACGTATTTGTCAGCGGGACGTAGCGGATGTTGATAACCGGGAGTCCGAGGATGTCCTCGGTGTACGGTTTTGTCGGAATAATATTATAATAGTCAGGTATGAATTTTGTGTGAACTCCTGATTTTTCGCAGAGCGCGACGATTGATTCCAGGCGGTGGTACTCCGAGAGGCCCAGGGTGATGGCAATCTCATCCAGATGGTTCTCCGGGAGGATAACCATCAGGTTGTCAATCCGTCCAAGCACCTTGATGCCCTTGTACATGGTGCCGGCCTCGATCCGGTCATCGAGGATGCCTCGGATGTTGAAGCCCCACTGGGGATTCGCGGTCACGCGGTCAATATACTCCTCGGCAGCGCGGCTGTAGCCCACCAAAAGGACGTGGCGCTGGTTGCGCCCGTCCCTTCGGACACGCCGAAGGATGCCCCAGAGCAGAAAACGCACGGTGGTGTCAAGGAAGACGTTCAGGATAAAGAACATCACGATCATCGACCGCGACCAGTCCTGCTGGTGGGCAAGCTGCAAGGTGGCAAGGAAAATCAGAAGGCCGATGCCATTTGCCTCCAGGATGGCGGCAATCTCCAGCCGCCGGCCCTTGACGCGGCTTGGCGAATATAGATTGAAGGCCGAATAAAAGACCAGCATCACCGGAATCACGATGAGGAGCGCCCGGAGGTAGGTGTCGAGGGAAATGACCTCGACCGCCGTATCCTCGAACCAGCGGCTCCGGTACCGGAGATACCAGGAAAAGACGTAGGCGAAAACGAGGACGACCGCATCGACCACCGCCAGAAACCGGCTAAAGTATTTCTGATTTTGTTCGATCATGCCCACTCCTCGTCTGCAACAGAATCTTTATATAATTCCCTTCAAAGAAAGATAATACTATAAACCATCTAAGAAATCAATAAACTTTCCATAAACAAGATATTACAAGAAATTACCCCAATCTACGCAGGCAATTTACCCACAGCTCCCACTGGATTTTCAGGTAGTTCCCGAGGTAGCGGGGGCGGAAGCGAACGATCTTTCCCTCCGCGCGGGCCTTTTTGCAGAGTGCGAAGCCCTTCGCGATGCCACGGACATACTCCTTCCCGAAGCCCTTGGCCGCAAAAAAGACGGCCTTCACGAGAAAGCCCGGCACGAGGAGGGGAAGGTTGAGAAGAATCTGCGGGAGGGGCATGTTCTTTCCTATTATATAGATGCTGTTCCGCGAGGTATTGCGGACCTTGAAAAGGTTGTAGATCGAGCCGCTCGCCGCGCTGCCCGCATGGAGGACCTTCGCGCGGGGCGCGGAAATGTTCCGGTAGCCGCGGATGCGGGCCCGCCAGCCGATGTCGATATCCTCCAGGTATGCGAAATGCTCCTCGTCAAAGAGGCCGACCTCCTCCAAAAGCCTGCAGTCGTAGATGGCCGCCCCGGCGCAGCAGGCGAAAAGCTCCCGGCTCTTCCGGTACTCTCCCGCCGGCCTTCCCTTTCCGTCGGCAAATGCCCACCCGAAGGCGCAGTAGTAGTCGCCGGCATCGTCAATCCGCTCCGGGTCCTGCATTTGCAGCATCTTCGCCTGGGCTGAGAAGACCTTCCGGCCGGAAATGGCAAGCAGGAGCTCCTCGACAAATCTCGGGTGCGCGACGGTGTCGTTGTTTAAAAGGATCACGTAATCCATGTCCTTCGAGGCGCGGATGCCGGCGTTGACGGCCCCGCAGAAGCCCGTGTTTTCCGGAAAACGGATGAGCTCCGCCTCCGGAAAGAGCCGCGCAACCTCCTCCGCGCTGCCGTCGGTACTGCCGTTGTCCACGACGATCAGCCGGTCCGCCGGCCGCGTCTGCCGCCGCATCGCCGCAAGGCACCCGCGGTAATACATAAGGCCATTGTAATTCGGTATAACAACCGAAACCTTCTTCTTCATACTTTGCCACCCTCAAGGCTTCAAAGAATAATTCCACTTCTGCAGCGACAGGTTCTTGTTGTACATAGGATCCCCGTTTTTGAGGATCTGTTTCCACCGGACGCGCATATAGTCAATCTCGCTCTGGAAACGGCGGACCTTCTCCGGCGTATCCTCCGGGCCGCGGGTCTTGGACTCGTCGTGATAGAGCTCCGCGTACGGATCGTAGACCACAAGGTAGTCCGCCTCGCGGAGTCTTAAGCAAAGATCGACGTCGTTGAAAGCGATCGACAGCCTTTCCTCAAAACCGCCGACCTTCCGGAAGGCTTCCCGCTTCACAAGGAGGCAGGCCGCCGTACAGGCCGAAAGATCCTGCATGAGGTTCGCTTTATGCAAATACCCGCTCCGCCATTTCGGGAGGCCGACAAACATGGCCCCGGCGACCCCGCCGATGCCAATGACGATGCCGGCATGCTGGACGGTGTTGTCCGGATAGTAGAGCTTCGCGCCAACCGCGCCAACCTCGGGCCGCTGGCAGACGCCGAGCATTTCCGAAAGCCAGTCCTTCGTGATGGTCCCCCGCACGTCGTTGTTGAGGAAGAGCAGGTACTCCCCCCTCGCCGCGCGGGCCGCGTAGTTGTTGATGGCCGAATAGTTGAAGCCCTGCTTCCAGCGGAGAAGCCGGATGCGCGGGTTGTCCGCAAGCTCCCGATAATATTCAAAAATCTCCTGGGTGGTGCTGTTGTTTTCCACCACCAGGACCTCGATGTTCTCATAAGTGTTGGCAAGGAGCGCGTCAAGGCAGGCCGCAAGCTCCTCCGCCGCGTCCTTGTTGGGGATGATGACCGAAACGAGCGGCTGCCCCTGCACGGGGTAGTGCACGCGGTAGAAGCCAAAGTCCGGCAGCAGCTCCACCTCCCCGGGGCAGCCCACGCGCTGCAGATGCTCCTCGATGGCGCGTTTCCCGGCCTCATAGGCGTACTGCTTGCTCATCGGGTTGTCGGCCGTCGAGGCCTCGTGCGTCCGCCAGTGGTAGAGGACCTCCGGGATATGCACGATTCTCTCCGCCTTCTCGGCGCAGCGGAATATGAAATCGTAGTCCTGCGCCCCGTTCATCTCCTCGCGGAAGGGTCCCGCCGCCTCGGCAAGGCTCCTCTTCACCACGAGAAGGTGCGTGATATAGTTGTTCGAGCGCAGAAGGTCGAGGTTGAAGTCCGGCTTAAAATGCGGCTGGTAGTGCTTCGTCCCCTCCGCATCCACCTTGTCCTCATCGGAATAGAGGAAATCCGCCTCCTCCTTCACGATTGCCTCGGCCATCCGGTAGAGTGCCTGAGGGGCCAGAAGGTCGTCATGGTCGGCAAAGGCAAGATAATGGCCCGTCGCGGCCGCCATTGCCGCATTTGTATTCCCCGAAATCCCTGCATTATTCGAAAGACGCACCAGACGGATGCGCGGATCGCGGGCGGCATAGGCCCGGGCCGTCTCGGACGGCGTCCTCTCCCCGGCCCTTGGCGGGGCGTCCATCTCCGTCGCGTCCGCCAGAACAAGCTCCCAGGTTGGGTAGGTCTGGGCCAGGAGGGACTTGATGAGCTCCCGGAGAAAACGCTCAGGCGTGCGGTAGACCGGCACGACGACGCTGATCAGCGGGCCGCCGATGACCGGGCTGTTGCGCATCGCGAGGAGGGCCGCCTCGTCGGGCTTCTTCGCCTCGAACCAGGGACCGTAGGGTACCTCCTCCGGCTCCATGCGCTCGCGCAGCCGGTGCACGAACTCCCCGACGCCATAGTGCTTGAGGTAGAGAAGTCCCTTCTTTATCTTATAGGGCGAAAATTTCGACATGATGCATCCCCTTTATCCATTCGTACCGCTCACACGTACGGTGTCGTTAAATAGACGTCAAAAAACACGCAGATGGCATTGATAGCGAGCGCGACAAAGGCCATGAACCAGAGCACCTTCGGGTGGCGCCGGATATACGTAAAACCGATGCCGATAAAGAGCAATAATCCCCCCATGGCCGGATAAATGTAGCGTCCCTGTGCCTGGAAATCGCTCGCATAGGCATACCAGGTATAAAGCGCGATGGTGATGAAAATGCTCACGAGCACCGAGGTGTAGAGCGCGACGGCGGTGCGCCCGCGCACCTTTGCCTCGGCAAGAACCGGCACCTTCCTCCACCTCCCCTCGGCAAAGGCGAGGATTGCGGCGAAAAGGCCGCCGCCGAAGAGGAAGTAGTACACGACGTAATACTTCGTCGAAGGCATGTAAGCCATAAAGCCAAAATACCCGAAAAAGCTGCGGAGCGTGATCTGCGGCCAGTAGAAATTTTCATAGGAGAACATTTCCAGAATGGAAAGCCCCTGGGCCTTCGGCGTTTTCGGAAGGGACGCCATAAATTCCGGGTTCGCCCGCTGGGCCTGCGAGGCCGCGGTCGCCGCGTCCCCGAAAAGGTCCCCGTGGATGATGAGGTTCCGCAGGTAGAGCGGAAGCAAAAGGACGGCCGCGACGCCGACAACGATGAGGAAGGCCTTCAAAAACTTCCTCTGCTTTGCCTTCCTCTCCTCCACCGTATCCGACTTTTTCGGATAGTCCTGTGTGAGGAAGAAATAGAAAATGCTCATGAGGATCCAACCGAAGGCGTTGAAATAGGAAAGCCCCACGATTGCGATGCCGAGGGCAAGGACAAGCGCCGCCTTCCAGTCCCACCCCTCCTGGGCCGCGTAAATCCAGGACCAGAGGATGACCAGGGTGCCGAACAGCGCCACTATATCATTGTTCACATAGCTCGACAAAAAAGCGTACTGCGGGATCGTCGCCATCAGCACGACCACGAGCCATTTGACGGGGCGGGAAAAGAGCCGGCCCATCACCTTGAAGAGGACGAAGACGCCGCCCGCGCCGGCAAAGACACTGGTCAGCCGGGCTGCCCAGAGAAGCGCACGGTCTGCATGATGGATCATGGAGACCAGTTTCATAAAGAGTGCCGAGAGGATGGCCGGCAGCTGGGTCGGCTTGAAGCCGTAGGAAATCCCCCAGTCGGTCTGGAGCACCTCGTTCTCCCAGCCGGTCGGCAGCTTCCCGGTGTTAAAGATATAGCGCGGGATCATGAGCCGCATATTCTCGTCAGGACCATAGTTCTCCCCCTTGACCATGGCCCAGACAAGGTAAAAGGCGAAACAGAGCAGCACGAAAACAATTTCAAATACACGTTCATGCCGAACAAAAAAATTCCCCGTACTTCCGTTCCCCGTTTTCCTGTGTTTCATGTGTGCTCCTTCTTACGATTTATTTTCCAAGGCTTCCGCCTTCCTTCTTCTCCGGATATCGAGCCCGACAAGGAGGGCGAGAACAGCAAGCGAAGCGAAACTGATATAGGCTCCCACGCGAACGCCAGGGCACTCGTAGACGAGGCTCACCTCGTGCGTGCCCGCCGTCAGCCAGATGCCGTTAAAGCCCTTGTTCGCCTGGACCAGCTCCGTCTCCACACCGTCCACGAAGGCCTTCCAGCCGACCTCGTAGGGGATGGCCACAAAGAGAAGGCCGTCCTCCCTCGCGGTCACCGTCGCCTCCAGACGGTCCTCGGGGCCATTTGCCGTGGAGATGATCTTGGCGGAGGCATCACGGTCGCGGTAGGACACAGACCCGTCCTTCACGGCATTTGCCGGATAGTAGCTCAACATCCCGGCCGCCTCTTTATCCATGTAAATATCCACGCTCCCGACCGTGTCGATCTTCTCAAAACTTTCCGGTATATCAAGGACACGATTCGTACGCGGTTCCAGCCAGTCATCATTGAAGGCGTCAATCCTGCCCTCTATGACAAGGAGGTAGCGAAGGCCCAGAAGCCGCGCCTCGTCCTCGTATGCCTGAAGCTTCCAGGACCGGAAGGTGAGATGGTTCGGCGCCTCAAAAGCCAGCACGGGCCATTCCATGTCAACAAAGTCGATGACATTCGCATTCATCGTACTGCTGTAATTGCTGATGCCGCGGTAACCCTGGAAGGGCGCGTCCATCGTGTCGGTCGCCCCGTAGGCCTTCTCCACGCGGTACCAGCCGGGATCTTCGGCCTTCAGCTTTGCTAAGGCCGCCCTGGTTTCCTCGTCCTCTAAAATTTCAAGTCGCGAATCCTTCACGGCCAGCGAGCCACGCGAGCGAAAATTCGCCGAAAGCTCCGCGACAACGTTTACAAGGAGAATCAGCGAAAGAATGAGGGCCGTGTGGCGGAAGGCATTTGCCCATATCCGCTGGAGGCGCCGGGACCCCACGTCATCAAAGACGCTCTCCCCGCCGCTCGCCAGATGGAGGAAGATCAGCATCGCCGTCCCGCCTACCACGTGGGCGATCATGACGAAGTCCATCCGCGTATCGAGGTCCTCCAGGATAATCCAGCCATAGCCGAGCACCAGCATGAGCGAGGCCAGAAAGGCACCCAGAAGTGAAAACCGGTGCTCGTGGAAGACTTCCTGCAGTGTTACCGCCGAAAGCAGGGCGAAGCCCGGCATGAAGAGGAACATGTAGCGGTTGAACGTCCCCGTAAACCCATTGAAAATCGTGCCCGCCGTGGGCGTGAGCATGGCCAAAAGCCCCACGAGAAGGAGGACGATTGCCAGCCGCATCCTTCTTTTCGCAATCTTCCGCCCCCGAAGCAGGCAAATGTACTGCCAGATGAGGGGGATGAAGAGCGTCGTGAAGAAAATGCAGGGACCCTCATAGTAATTGAGGTAGGGGCCCTCCGGGCCGACCCCCTGCGCCGCGCACGAGAAGAGACGTTCCAAAAGCGCCAGGTAGTACGCGCCCGGCAGCGGGTCGAAAAGCCGTTCCGCAAGGGACGCGTACCGCTCCATCCGCGACGAGACAAGGAAAATATTCGCGGCGGAGGGAAGGAGGGTCACCATGGCAAGGCCGACACCCAGTAAAATCGGCCAGAGTACACGAAAAGCTTCCTTAATGTATATACGCAGCTTCCGCTCCCGCAGGAAAAGCCGAAGGAGCAGGTAAACCCCCGTAAAAAGGAGCAGCATGTACGCAATATACATACTGGAGATGACCGAGATGGCCGTCGCCAGGACAAGGCCCACAAAACGGCGGCCCTTTAGGCACCGCTCCGCCATGAGAAGCTCCAGCATGGTCAGCGCGGGCACGATGGCAAACTGGTAATGCTGGCCCCACACGATCATGAAGCCGCTGAAAGCATACATGAAGGCGGCCAAAAGCTTCGGGGCCTCCCCGAAGGAAAAGGTGGAGAGGTAAAGGTAGGCGAGGATCCCCGCCGCGAAGATTTCCGCGATATAGAGGAAAATCATCACAGAAGGCAGGATCTCCACACCGCACGCGGCCCCAAGCAGATACGCCACAACGAGGGCCGGGTTACCTGGGTTCAGCATGAAAATGCTCGTGCCGAAGCCGATGGTGGTGCTCCAGAGGCTGAAATCGCCGGCCGCAATCTTGCGGGCGATGGCCGCATAGAGGCTCAGGTACTGCTGCCAGGTGTCCGAGCCGATGTCGTTGGCAAAGACAAAGAGCCGCCCCTCGAAAAGGTATTTGGAGAGGCCAAGAAGGCAGGCCGCGAGGATGAGAAGGCATAGCCAGACAAACGAACGCATCTCCACATGGAGAAGGCCCGCCTTCGCCGTCTTCCCTGCAACCTCCTTTTGAACGTCCGCCTCATCCGTGCTCTCCGCCTGTGCCAGCACGTCCGTCTTCTCTTCCACGATTTTATTCCTCTTCCGCCTTCAAAATCTCGACATACCGGTGCAGCGCGTCCTGCCACTCCGGGAGCGGCGTAAAGCCCTCGCGAACCAGCTTCGAGCGGTCCATCCGCGAGTTGTACGGGCGCTTCGCCTTCGCCCCGTACTCCTCTGAGGTCACCGGCGACACCGTCACATTTGTCACGCCCGCCTCCTCGAAGATGGCCTTCGCAAACTCGTACCAGGAAAGGTAGGGGCCTTCATTTGTCACATGGTAAATGCCGTACCGGTCGGTCGTGATCATGTCGACGACCAGCCTCGCGAGGTCGTAGGTGTAGGTCGGCGTCCCAATCTGGTCCGAAACCACGGTCAGGTGGTCGTGGGTCTTCGCCAGCCGGAGCATCGTGCGGATGAAGTTCTTGCCGTTCCTGCCGAACACCCAGGCGATGCGGAGGATGAAGAACTTCGAAAGGTTCTCCTTCACCGCGACCTCGCCCTCGGCCTTGGTCGCCCCGTAAACCCCGAGCGGCTCGTAGGCGTCGTCCGGCTCCCACGGGCGGGTGCCATTTCCGTTAAATACGTAATCTGTCGAGAAATACATCATCGGAATATCCAGCTTTTTGCACGCCTCCGCAATGTTGCGGGTGCCTTCCGCATTGACCTTCCGGCAAATGTCCGGGCACTCTTCCGCCTTGTCGACGGCGGTCCAGGCCGCGCAGTGGACGACGGCGTCCGGTGCAAGCTCACAAATGGCCTTTTCCACGGCGGCCTTGTCGGTGATGTCCAGAGAAATATAGGGGAGACGCGTCACGGCCGTCCCGTCCGCAAGGCCCGCATAGGCCGGAGCAAGATCCGTGCCCACGGCCGCAAAGCCGCGCGCATCCAGCTCGTTCATCACATCGTGGCCGAGCTGCCCCGCCACGCCAGTCACAAAAATCTTCATAATATGCCTCCTCACAGCTTCTTCAGCGAGAAATCCTGCGTCACCATCGAAAGGTTCGGGTTGTAGTACGGGTCGCCGTCGCGGAGGATCTCCGGCCAGCGCTTCTGGAACGTCGCCATCTCCCCCTGGAAGCGGCGGACCTTCTCCGGGTCGCCCTGGTCGAGGCCGCGAGACTTCGACTCGTAGTGGTGCAGCTCCGCGAACGGGTTATATACAATGAGGTAGCCCGCCTGACGAATCTTCATGCAGAGGTCAATGTCGTTGAACGCGACGGCCAGCCCCTCGTAGAAGCCGCCCACCTCGTCAAAGACGTCCCGCCGCACCATCATGCAGGCGGCGGTCACCGCCGAATAGTTCTGCTGCAGGATGATCCGGTGCTGGTAGCCCGAGACGCTGCGGAGCTGGTTCACAAAAGCATGCCCCGCGATACCGCCCCAGCCGACGACCACGCCGGCATGCTGAATCGTATTGTCCTCGTAGAAGAGCCGCGCCCCGACCGCGCCGACGTCCGGCCGCATGCAGTAGCCCAGCATCTCCTCGAAGGCGTTATCCGCCATCAGCTCGGTATCGTTATTTAAAAGAAGCAGGTACGGGGCATCCGTGAACTGCGCTCCGAAGTTGTTGATGGCCGAATAGTTAAAGCTGCCCTCGTAGGTCACGACCTTCACGTTGTCGTGCTCCTCCTTAAGCTTCTCGTAGTACGCGAACGTCTCCGGCTCCGTGCTGTTGTTCTCCACGATCAGGATGTCGTAGTTCGGATACTTCTCCTTCTTAAAGATGCTCTGGAGGCATTTGTCGAGATCCTCCACATGGTCTTTATTCGGAATCAGCACCGTCAGCTGCGGCTGCTCCTCCCAGTGCCAGCGCGTCCGGTAAATTCCCGGGTACTGGCCCATCTCGGCCGTCGCCGGGAGGCCGAGCCTCTTGTAATGGTCATTGATGGCCCGCTCGCCGGCCTCGAAGGCGTAGAGCTTGCTCTCGGGATTCGCGGACGTTGAGCCCTCGAAGAACCGCCAGAAGTAGAGGATTTTCGGGATATGCACGATGTTTTCCGGCTTCGTGTTCTCCGTGCAGCGGAGGATGAAGTCATAGTCCTGCGCTCCGTCGTAATCGGAACTGAAAGTCCCCACCTTCTCGACGAGCTCGCGCTTTACGACAAGGAAGTGGCAAATGTAGTTGACCGAGCAGAGGAAGTCCGGCGCGTAGTCCGGCTTCATGTTGGGCTGCATGTGGTGCCGCGCCTCGTCCACCTTGTCCTCGTCCGAATACAGCATCTCCGCCTCCGGATGCTTCCGCAGGGCGTCCGCATTTTCGTAGAGTGCGTGGGGCGCGAGGATGTCGTCGTGGTCCAGAAAGCCGATGAAATCGCCCGTCGCCACGGCCATCGCCGCATTTGTATTATCCGCAATCCGGAGCTGCTTCCCGTCGTTCCGCACCACGCGGATGCGCCCGTCGCTCGCCTCCACGCGGTCCAAAAGCGCCGTAAACGCCGCCCGGTCGAAGAGCTTCTCATCATCGGGGCTTCCCTGCCCCGAGCCGTCGCTTAAGATCAGCTCCCAGTTCGCGTAAGTCTGCTCCCGCACGGAATTGACCATCTCCCACAGGTACTCCTCCGGCGTCCGGTAGAGCGGGACGCAGATGGAGAATTTCGGGGCGGGATCAAAGACCTCCTCCCTCTGCATGGCCAGGACCTTCTTGTTCGGCAAATGCTTCTCGATCCAGGCGCCGTAGTTGATGGGCCGCCGCGAGGGGTCGAAGAACTTCTCCCAGGTCTTCTTGATGACGACCGTCGGCCCGTAGTATTTGACGTATTGCGTCCCGCGCTTCATCAAATGCCCGGCCTTCTCCATCTTCATAGAAAGGGCGTCCGTCTTCAGCTCACGGAGCATCCGCTCGTCGCCGGCCCGGAGCGCAAGATAAATCCGTTTTTTCGGAATTGGCCGAATTTCTGTCGTAAAACCGCAGTTCTTCTCAATCTCGTACTCCTCAAAGATGTCCGAGACGTCCGGGCGCGGGTACCGCTTGATCTTGCAGGGGATACGTTTTTTATTCTCATCGAGGACCACCAGCTCGACCGGATTCAGGGCCGCCGCCCAGCCGGTCACGCGGAGGCACCCCTCCTCCTTTATGGGGACGCACTCGTCGAGGAAGAGCTTGATGGGACGCTTTTTCTCCACCAGCTCCTTCGCGGTAATCTCAAAGGCAAGGTGCCGGCCCTTCCGCCCTTCCGAGTAGAGGCAGAGCTTCCCGCGGAGAATCTGCACCCCGGAGAGGTCCACGTAGACCACCGCCTCCGCACCCCCGTACCGCTCGTCCACGTTGTCCGTGTTCTTCTCGACCTTCGCCGGGAAGGGCGAGCCGTCAAGGGTAACATATAGACGGGTGTCCGGAACCAAATGCCCGCGCAGGATGTACAGCCCCTCCTCCGTCAGGGAAAACCGGTCGCTGCGAATCAAGAAACCATTATTGACAACCATTACTCTTCCTCTCCTTTGTGTCCATCCTTACCTTTTTTTGTCCCCCGCCTTCATCTTCCGGGAAAGCTCCTGCAGCGGGGTATAGCCCTCGGGCATCGTCCCGGCGAGGACGTAGTCGGCCGCGTTGTACTCCAGGTTCGGGTTCCAGTACGGATCCCCCTTCTGGAAGATCTCCGGCCATTTTTTGCGGAGGATCCGCGCCTCCGAAAGCTGCCGTTCACGCTTTGCGTCGTCCAATTCGTCAAGCCCGCGCGAGACGGACTCATAGTGGTAGAGCTCGCAGAACGCATCGTAAACCACCAGAAGGCCCATTTGCCGGACCTTGAGGCAGAGGTCCACGTCGTTGTAGGCGACGGCCATCTGCTCGTCAAAGCCGCCAACCGTCCGGTAAAGGTCGGCGGGGATCATGAGGCAGGCCCCCGTAACCGCCGAGACGTCCTGGCTCTTCGCGACGCGGCCGAAATACCCGCCGGACGAGCGCTTCTCTCCCGCGCAAATGTGCCCGGCGATGCCGCCGATGCCCACCACGACGCCGCAGTGCTGCAGGGTGTCGTTCGGGTAGTAGAGCCGCGCCCCGCAGATGCCAACGTCCTTTCGCTGGCAGTAGCCGAGCATTTCCTCCAGCCAGCGGTCGGTGATGACCTCCGTGTCGTTGTTGAGGAACAACAGGAACTCGCCCCTCGCCTCGCGGGCCGCGTAGTTGTTGATTGCGGAGAAATTAAACTCGCTAAGCCAATTAAGGACCTTCACATTGTCATGCTCCGCCTTCAGCTTTTCATAATAGGCAAATGTCTCCGCCTCGACACTGTTGTTTTCCGCCAGGATAATTTCGAAATTCCTGTAAGTAGATTTTTCAAATATAGAATTGACGCACCGCTCCAGAACCTCCCTGTGGTCCTTCGTGGGAATGATGATGGAGATGAGCGGCTCGCCCTGCACGCGGTAAATGCTCCGGAAGCACCCGATGTCGCGGGCGAGTTCGACGCTCGCCGGAATGCCGAGGCGGTCGTAGTGCTCCTGCACCGCCCGGCGGCCCCGCTCGTATGCATAGAGCTTGCTCTCCGGATTGCCCGCCGTCGACTCGTCGTAGGCCCGCCAGTGGTAGAGGAAGCGCGGTACGTGTACGATTTTCTTCGCCTTCTCGCAGCAGCGGAAAATAAAGTCGTGGTCCTGCGCCCCGTCAAATTCGCTCCGCTCGTAGCGTCCGTCGGGCGAGGCTTCATCCGCGACCTCCCGTTTTACGCAGAAAATGTGCGTAATATAGTTGTTGCTGCAAAGAAGGTCCGGGTTGTAGTCCGGCTTAAAGTTCGGGCTGTAGAAGGTCTCCTTCTCCGGCAGCTGCTTGTCCTCATCCGTATAGATGACGTCCGCACCTGGATTTTCGTTGATGGCCTTCACCACCTCGTAGAGCGCGTCCGGCTCCAGAATGTCGTCGTGGTCGGCGAGCAGCAAAAACTCGCCCCGCGACATGCGGATCGCGGCATTTGTATTGCCCGAAATGCCTTCATTTTCCGCAAGCTTCTGGTAGGAAACCCGCTTGTCCACAAGGTAGCGGTTCCGGATAAGCCGGCCCGGCCCGGGATCGGTGCTCCCGTCCGCAAGGCAGACCTCAAGGTTCCGGTAGGACTGCCCCAGAATGCTGTCCATGAGAGCGATCAGATACTCTTCCTTCGTATTATAGAGCGGAATGACCACGCTCACCAGCGGGCTGTACGCCGGCTGGTTGGCCGTCTGGCGAAGGAACTCCGCCTTCGTGATCTGCCGGTCACGGAACCAGTCGTCGTAGCCCTCGTCGTCCACCGCAAAGACCGGCGCCCCGTGCTCGCGCATATAGGCCTCCCGCACCTTCGGGTCGAGGAGGATGCGGGGCGTTAGCGTGATATAGCCCTCCGGATTGTCAAAGGCCAGCGTAATCTTCGGCTTTTTAATCTCCTTATCCGGGATTTTGATGACAAAGCCTGCCTTCAGGTCCTTGTCGAGGAGGTACGGGCCGTTGACGTCCTTGCGGAAGACCCAGCGGAGCCGCATTGGAAGCACCCGCTTGCCCTCCAGCGCGACGATGTTCGGCACCTCGTGCCGACCGTCAAAGGCCCAGCCGCGAAGGACGACCTGCCCTCCCTGGTAGAGGACCTGATCAATCTTCGCCTTCATCTCTGTCTGGTCCTTGTCCAGCGGCTGCCGAAGCTCCGCGAGCGGATCCGGCTTACCGGAGCTTTTAAGAAGGGTGCGGTAGAAGCCCATCGAACGGTTGCCCTCGGTTTTTGCGAGGATGTCGGCGTGCGAAAGTGCGCGTTCCCGAAGCTCCCGGTACTTCCGTTTGGCCTCGGCAAGCTCGCTTCGAACGTAGGCGAGCTCCGACCGCATGCTGAGCACGTCCGCGGTCTCCCGCAGCAAATGCTCCGCCTCGGCGGAGGAGATGGGCGCAATCTTCATGGAAATGCGGATCTCGGCGGCCTCCACATGGTCGAAGGTAATCTTCGGATCCTCGTCGGGGAACAAAATGCGGTCCTCGGCAAGGAGCCGCCCCTCGATAATGGCCGTCGAAAGCGCTATCGGCTTCCCGTCGGCCTCCACGTGGATGTCCGTCACAAGGCACGGAAGCTCCGTCGGGTCGATGCGGAAGGAATGTGCGCGGATGAGTGGGAACCGTAGATTCGCGATACCATTTACATCTGCATTTTCGCGAAGAATGTTCTTCTCCGTAAAGCCCTCGCCCTGGTCGATGTAGACGGTGACCGTCTTCTTCCCGTCGCCGTAGAGGAACTCGCCGGTGGACTTGTCAATCCGCACAAGGCCCGGAGAAATGGACGCATAGAGGTTGCGGAAGGGCACATGCCCCTCCTCCAGCCTCCGCTGGAACTCGATTTCCATCTCATAGTAGCGGCTCTTGCGGTCGAGGTCAATGTCGGCCGTCTCGAAAAGGCCGGCCTCCGAAAGCAGGGCCTCGCGGCCCGTGCGCGTGCCAAAATAGTGGAGGATCCGCCATTTGAGGAAGCTCACCGGGACGGGGCAAAGCAGCGTCCACTCGTAATCGATGACCGTCCATTTGTCACCCGTGACGAAAATGTTCTCGGGAAGAAGGTCGATGTCGGCCGGTAAGACCGCCCTCTGGCCTTCGAGGCCCTCCCAGTGGCCCATCCAGCGCAAAAAGACGTCCGTCTCGGAAAATTCGGTGTTCGCAAGGCTATCGACCTCCGAGAGAAGGTCGAGAAGCAGGGAGATGCCCTCCTCCTCGTCTCTCTGGAAGGCCTCCTCCAGGACTTCTTCGAGGCTCTTTGCCTTCAGGTATTCGAAGACCGCGCTCCCATTGTCGAGAAGACGCGCCTTGTTGGGCACGAACCTCGTGCCCTCAAAGGCCTTCCCCAGAAGGCTGCCGATCTTCACCATGGACGCGACATGCTCCTTCGCCTCCGGAAAGAGCGGGCGCTTCCGGACATACTTGATCCCGTCAAGGCTCTCGATCGTGGTCACCACCGCCGTGTTCCGCCCCCGCTCCGTACCGTACTTTACGTATTCAATCATCCAAAAGCCTCCTATTTCCCGGTAATCTCCACCAAGAACGAGTTCGAAAACAGTGGGAACAGACCGTCCTGGATCAGCGAGTCAAATGCCTCCTTCTCGTCAAAGAGAACGAGCCGCCTGCGGTCGAAGTTCCGGATATTGTCCGAAAGACTGCCGGGCTTCGGCAGATTCTCATCCGAGAAAATGACCGTCGGGAACTTGTAGTCCGGGTACGGGTAGAAGAACTTCCACTCCTTCGCCCCCGCGGCCGCGATCACCTTCTCAAGGCCCGGCTTCGAGAACGTCCTTGCCCGCCGCGTATGGTTGTAGCCCTCGATGCCCTCGAAATAGTTCCCCGTGTGGTCCTCGGTGCAGCCGGCGAAATATTTGAGGCCGAGGCGGTTCTCGATCGCC
Source organism: uncultured Lachnospiraceae bacterium (assembly GCA_902803635.1). Taxonomy (GTDB): domain Bacteria; phylum Bacillota; class Clostridia; order Lachnospirales; family Lachnospiraceae; genus Chordicoccus. The sequence goes on from CADCQU010000171.1 coordinate 21,278, forward strand.
ATGAGCACCTTCCCGCCGGGCTTTAAATGCCGGAGGATCTGCTGCAGAAACCCCACATACGGCTCCGGGCTCTTGATGTAGCTTGACGCGTACTCAAACACCCCGATGAGAGTGATGACATCGTAGTCATTTGGCAAATGCTTCTCGACATCCTCGTAGTTCCCGAGGAAAATGCGCAGGTTGTCCGCGTCCTTGTTGCGGTAGGCATTGACAAGGCTCCGCTTCCGCGAAAGCTCCACGCAGTCCACCTGGCCGGCATTTGCCGTGATGGCCCCTGTGATCGCACCGCAGCCGGAGCCAACCTCCAGCACCTTCATCTCCCGCGTAAACGGAAAATGCCGGAGGATGTTTTGGCGAGCCGACGAGAAATGGTACATGACAGGCCAGCTCTCCTCCTGGGCCACCACCTTGTCAAAATTCGCCGGGTCCGTCCTCCGCGCGATCTCCACCAGGAGGTCCTCGACGTTCCCGTCGCTGTAGAGGTCCGCCCCCGGATAATCGTCCAGAACCAGCTCCACACTGCCGATCTTCTCAACCATGTACAAGTCCCTCCTCCCCCTCCACAATCGTAACCTGCGAATCCATATCATAATATCCCACGGTATTCTTGGTCGATATGACCGTAATCCCGATCACGTCGTAGAGCCTGTGGAACACGCGGAACTGCCCCTCGTGGTAGCCTGTGCAGCCGAGCGAGAGCAGATACTCCCCGCCCTGCAGGTTCATCTTCTGCCGGAATGAGACCGTGATCACGTCCCCGTCATCCTTGTGTCCGGGGGGGTGCTCCTCGTACCAGGTATTCGTCCCCGTAATCTCCGTCCCCTGCAGATTCTTGAACGTATATGCCACAATCGGGTCGTCTACGGAGCTGTGGAAACGGACGGTCACCTGGATCGTGAACTCCGTCCCCTTCTCGATACTGCCCGTCTCATTTCCATTCGCATCATATATGCGGATCCGGACGAAATTTGCCTGTCCCTCACCGTACTCAATCGTGTTCGGATTCCGGTCCAGAACACCCGTAAGCTCGCTCTTGATCTTCTTTACGGCCTTTTCCGTTCCGGCCGCATTTGCCAACACCGATTCGCCGTTCTCTCCGTCCGTATTCCCGGCGGTAGCCGCATTTGCGTCCTCAGAGCCTTCCGGGGCATCCCCGGAGTCAAGGTTTACGAGAAGCTTCTTATATAAATCCACCATCTCGCGCGGCTCGCCCTCGGCGCGCTTTACGCCCTTGTTGAGGAGCACCACGCGGTCGCAGTACTTGGAAATGCTGGAGAGGTCGTGGCTCACAAAGAGGATCGTCTTGCCCTGTGCCTTGAACTCCTCGAACTTATGGTAGCACTTCGACTGGAAAAAGACGTCGCCCACCGAGAGGGCCTCGTCCACGATCAGAATCTCCGGGTCGATATTGATGGCCACGGCAAATGCCAGCCGCACGAACATGCCGCTGGAATAGGTTTTGCAGGGCTGGTTCACGAAATCGCCGATATCGGCAAATGTCAGGATGCTGTCCATCCGGGCATCGATTTCCTCTCTCGAAAACCCCATCATCGTGCCATTTAAATACACATTCTCAAGGCCCGTATACTCCATATTAAAGCCGGCCCCGAGTTCAAGAAGCGCGGATATGCGTCCATTCACCGTGACCGTGCCGGAGGTCGGGGTCAGCACCCCGGTGATAATCTTCAAGATCGTCGATTTACCGGAGCCATTCGTCCCGATGATGCCCACCGTCTCCCCCTGCCGCACCGAGAAGCTCACGTCGTTCAGCGCGTAGAGATCCCGGTGCCGGTTCTTCTTTGAAAGCCCCAAAGCCTCCTTCAGCCGGTCCGAGGGCCTGTCATAGAGATGATATATTTTCGTCAAATTCTGCACCGAAAGTGCAGTTCTAACTTCTTGTTGCTCAAACGCCATTCCAATCCCTCAATTATTTCCATCTGTACGTTTTGCCCAAAAAGTAACGTTTTTTGTCATTCTGAGGTGCGCAGCGCCGAAGAATCCCGTCAACCCGAAGAGCAATGAAAAGAAATTCAATTACAATACATCCGCAAAATGTACCCGCAGCCGCCGGAAAATGGACGTTCCAAGGAGGAACAGGAGGAGCGTGATGATCCAGAAGTACAGGGTCATCCCCAAATGCTCCGTAAACCACACCTTCCCATAAATCGCCTCCCGGTAACCGTTGATGACATAGTACATCGGGTTGATCTTGAAAA
>CADCQU010000172.1 GCA_902803635.1 uncultured Lachnospiraceae bacterium
CACGGAATCGGAGCGGGGACATTTGCAAATGGAACAGCCCTCCGCCGAGCCGGAGATGGGCATTTTGCAAATGGAGCGAAACCGGGAACTCTACAATGCGCTTGAACAGCTTTCCCCGGATTATCGGCAGACGCTGCTCCTGCTGTATTTTGAACAAATGTCCTGCGAGGAGGCGGCGAGGGTCATGGGGAAGAGCCGCCGACAGGTCTACCATCTCGCCGAGCGCGGCCGTGCCGCCCTGCGGAACGTCCTGGAGAAAATGGGGCTCGGCTACGAGGATTTTGTATAGCAAATGGCGGTTTGCGGTGAATTTTTCCCGTGGGTTGGTTCTGCGGAATTATTGTAAACGGAAATAGAAGATAGGAGAGCATATGCGAACAACGGAAGAACAATTGCAGGAGGTTTTACGTCGGTCCGGGAAGGTGAAAGAACGGCGGGCGGCAAAGCGGCAGGTCGCCATCCGTGCGGCGGCCTCTGGCATTTGCCTGTGTCTTTTGCTTGTGGCAGCCTTCTTTCTGCCTACAAGCGCGACGACGGCGGAGGGGATGGCGGGGCAGCAGTATGGCAGCCTTGTGCTTTCTTCGCCCTATTTCGGGCCGCTTGTTATCGGCATCCTTGCCTTTGCCCTTGGTGTGTGTTTGACCCTCCTGTGCTTGTCCATCAAGAACCTGAAGAAACAATAGCCCTCGGAAGGTGTAGTGCTGGTTCTTATAGAAAAGTAGGATTGCTATGACTTCTGAACTGTTGGATCACTTTTTTTCAGCCTTTCATATCTTTGTCGTGCTCTTCGTACTGATCTTCCTGGTTCGGCGGATTGCTCTTGGCGAACGGAAAATGAAGCTGATTTATTATGCGTTTGGAATGGCGTGCTTTTTGCTGAGCGACCTCTACTGGGTAGTCTACGGATTCGTACGTCCCGACATGCGGATGCCATTTGCGGCAAATGAGATTGCGGAATGGGCGATGTTCCTCATGTTTGCCGCCTCACTGGATGCCGCCATCCCAAAGCCGCGGAGGCTTCCGCCCGGAAAAATATTTGCTACCGTGGGTTTCACCATCGGCAATACGCTGCTCTGGATTGGCTGGTCCGGCGAATGGGTACAGGATATGTTTACGGGCGTATGTGTCGGATATCTGCTGTGCATGATTGTCGCCTGCCTTACGCAGACAAATGCACTGCGGAGGGCGGAATGGATTCTGCTGGGCCTTCTCTGTGCCGTTCTTCTGACGGCACAGGCTGGCACCTTCTATGCTCCCGAGGAAATCCGGGGAATGCTGGATACCTTCTGCTACATCCTGCTCTTTGCGGTCACAGCCGGCTTCTTCCTTCGTGTAATTGCCTCACGTAAGGTTGCTTCTCCGGAGAGCTGCTGCAGCCTTGCATTTGTCACTTTTGCATGGACGATCCTCACGATGTATATGAGCGCGGGGATGTGGTATAACCTTGCCCTTGCCGCCGACGCGCTTAGCTTCCCGCTCCTCTATACTTCGCTGGTGAGGGAGGTGGCGGCATGATCTATATGAAAAACATTTCGTTCTACAGCACTGCCCGGCTACGCAACTCCCTGCTCAATCCTTCTCTGGCAAAGGAGGTGGCGGCATGATTTACGCGGAAAATATTTTGCTCTGCATCGTCGTCCCGCTGCTCATTTCCCTGCTGTTTCTCCGCGGAAATGCGCGGCGTTTCGTCGTGAATTTTCTGGTCGGAATGGGAGTCTGCCTTATTGCGGCGTATATCAGCGGTTTTTTACAGCAAAGCTCTGGGCTTAATGCCAATGACACGGCCATCTTCCTCTCCCCGATTGTTGAGGAACTGATGAAGCTGCTTCCGCTCCTCTTTTACCTTTTGGTCTTTTTGCCGAAGGATCGGACGCTTACTGACGCCGCCGTCGGCATCGGCGCGGGCTTTGCCACCTTCGAAAACTGCTGCTACATCCTTTCCTTCGGGGCGGAGAGCTTTTTCTACATGCTCGTGCGCGGCATGGCCGTCGGTGTGATGCACATTGCCAGCATCCTCGCGACCGCGCTCTGGCTGATTGCCGTAAGGCGCCTTGGGGTCCTTTCCTTCTCGGCCGTCCTCGGGGCTCTGTCCCTCTCGATGGCCGTCCACGCGCTCTACAACCTCCTCGTCTCGGGGGAGGGAATTTTCCCCATCATCGGTTATGCCTTGCCGCTCGCCGCGGCGGTCTTCTTGGTTTATTTGAATCAAAAAATCACAAAACAGTAAGGTTTCAAAAAAAGAAACGGGCAGGAAGACACTGCTCGTTTCTTTTTTTGTGCATTTTCTATAAAAATAGACGGATGGTTTTGTGGAAAATGCTGAATATGAAAAATTTGTGAAAAACGTGGGTAATTTTTTGAAAAATGGCAACTAAGTGGTAAATGGCAAAATTCCCGCAGCTTCGCGGGCGGAAGGAGGGAGGTGAAATGCGATGCGGTATACAAGCGACCAGGCGGTCAGGGAAATCCTGCGGCGAAGCGACAAAATCTCAAAAAAGCGTGAACGCCGTGCCAGAAATGTCATTTCCTCTGCGTCGGCGACCCTGTTCTGCGCCCTGCTTGCGGTGACGGCTTTGCTGTCCGGGGGCAGTGCTGCCCGGGAGGGAACGGCCTACGGCGCGTTTATTCTGTCGCCCTCCGTGGGCGGTTACGTCCTGCTGGGCGTGCTCGCCTTCGCGCTGGGTGTGGCAGTAACGCTCCTCTGCGTACGCTACCGGGGAAAGCGCCTGGCCCAAAGCGACCAAGAGGAGGAAAAGAAAACCTGAAAGCTGTCAAAGCAGAAAAACCAAAGCTAAGGGAATGAAAGTCAAGGGAACCAAAGCCAAGGAAACCAAAACCGGGGAACCGAAGCAAGGGAACCAGGAAACTGAAAACCAAAGTCAGGGGAACCAAAACAAGAAACGAGACGGCAGATAGTCGTCCCAGGACACAGCACAGAAGGAAAATTACGAGGGATAGGGAGGATACTGGAAGATGAAACGAAGAAAAATAACCATTTTTTTGCTGACATTTTTGCTGGCCCTTGCTCTGCTGCCGGTGAGCGGGCTGTCGGCCTATGCGGATGGGCTGGCGGGCGATGATGACTCTGCGGCGAGTACGTTTAATAGCATTGTCAACATGGGGAAACCGCAATCCTATACGGCGGGCGGCGTAGATCCTTACGGCTACGGAGAAGGTGTACCGTTTACGCTGAGTGCGGCGCACGAGGTGGTTGCGTATGGGTACCGCGCTTCGGGGAGTGCATGGACGGGCTTTGACAGTTATGATAACCTGACTTATGAAGGTGCGAATATCCTGACCTCCGGAAAAATCAACAAGCACTACAACTTTGAGGAGAGTGGCAGTGTGACAAAAAAGGCGCTGAACGCGCCACAGACGGTTTCCTTTGATCCGAAGGGGACGGGAAGAAAGGACCATCTTGCGGTTCTTGGCGTCAACTTCACGGATTCTTCCGCTAGCCTCTGCCTCTGCGTCTATGACAACAACGGAAAAGGCACGCCGCTGGGTCAGCTGGAAATCGGTACGGTCAACTGGATGAAGAATGGAGGAGAATATTTCACGTACTACAGCGTGAAGAACTATTACTCCATTACAGCCGGCGATTATGACGGGGATCACAAGGATACCCTCGTTGTTTACGGTTGTCTGGACGGATGGGGCCTCGGACTGTTTGAAATCAGGCTGCAAGACACCAATGGCGGAATTTCCCTTGTAAAAAAGAATGTAAGTGCGGAGCGTGCGTTATTGATGCCGGTTTACGATGGGGATACGGAGTTTGGAGTGACTCTTCAATCGTATGTGGATGACTTTGTCACATCCACGGGTTCTGGCAATGTGTATAAAAAGCTCTGCGGGGAGGTGGCGACAGGGGATCTCAATGGCGACCATGTGGATGATCTGGCCGTGCTGACCTACCACGCAGGGGCATTTCTGGGCTGTTATCCTTCTTATAGTTATAATGGCAGCGGGAATGTCTCGTTAGATGAAGAGCATACCTGGGATCCCAGCTCGCCATATGTCTCTTATCAGCTGGGGGCAAAGGGAAGCGCGTCTTCCGTGATCTCCCAGAAAACGGCCGGAACATGGGTGCAGAAATATATGGAAGGTTCTGAGTATGACTTTGATTGTATTGCGGCGCCCGGCCTTGCCGTGGGTGAAATCACGGGTGATCAGAAGAGTGAAATCGTCGTGGGAGGCTATCTGAAAAACCTGAAATCTGGGAATATGAAAAATGGCAAACAAAAAATCGATAGTTCTGATACAACCGTCCTTGTCTCCTACAAGGCTACGGACGAGGGTCTGGTGGAAGGACCGTCCAACTGGAACATGGTTACTGCGGAACTGATGAAGTTGGGTTTTTATGAATCAGACCATGACATTTTTAACAAGTCGGCTGTCGTGACGGCAGCCATCGACGGCAGAGGCATGCCTGGCTATGTCTTTGTCAACGGGATGCTTGCGAAGGCAACCTCGCAGAGCTTTGAGACTACAATGTATTCCTTAGGAATGGAGCCTTCGCATATTGGTAGTTCGGGATCTTCGTCTAATTCTATTTCGGGATACTATGATGTAAGATCAGATAAGAATAAGTACACCAATATCTGGATTGATTCCGTCGCGGTTGGGAACTTTGACGGCGGAATCGATGGAAAAGAGGAGATCCTTTATTCGATTGGCGTGAAAACGAAAAGTGAGGACAAATTCTGCTTTGACATGGGAGAAATCTACCTTGGAAGCGGTGGCTTGCTTGGATCTTTGGTGCATCAGCTGGACTATCCTGCCGCAAATACTCCGGGAAAATTAACGAAAGCGGGCCAGGAGCTTTGCCTGACGCTCTGCAGCGTGGATAACGACAATGATGGCATTATCGCGAAATATGCGGGAAAGGGTTGGGTCTATTCCGACCCGGAGATTGTGGCACTTTTGCAGGCCGCACCGTATTTTCAGGAGCTGGACGATGCCGGTGCCTTGTATACCGATGGAGAGACGGCGTACTCCGTCACCGAGTCCTACAGTCTGGAAAAAACAACGTCCAATGCAGTCTCCTTTGGCGTCGGAGGCACACACAGCCTGGCCGGCACGCTCGGCGGCTACGAAGTGAAGGCTGGCTATGCGCTGGACTGGTCGGAGGAATTTACGAAGGCGCAGACAACCTCGCAGACGATCACCTGGCACGCTTTTGAAAATTCGGTCGTAATCTCCCGTACCCCGGTTATCATATATTATTACCGGTACATGGACTCGGAAGGAGATTACCCGGAGAACGATAACATTTACGAGATTGCGATTCCGCAAGCACCGGTCACCGAGACCCTATCCGTGGAACGCTACAATGCATTTGCCAAATATTATAACAAATACTATGAAGAACTGGCGGATCAGATGGGGCTTAACAAGAACACAGTCCTTCCCGTTCTTCCCATTATCCAGGAATCGCATTTGCTAAAAGAGGGGGATCCGTTCTCATATTGGTCGATGTCGGATAGCGATTGTACGCTTCTTACGAACACTGCGCTGCACGCAGGACCCGGCCGGTCCTCCGTTACCGTGGAGCATTCCAGTGAGTCGAGTTATACGTCGAGCGAATCCATCGCGCACGGCTTTAATTTTGAGCTTACGATTACCTTTGGCCTTGACATTCCGGGCTTTGTGAGTTCAACGGTGGGCGGGTATACGTCCCTCAACTATATGCACGGACATGCGGTTGCCACGACGCAAATGAGCGGCAAGGGCATCACCGGCACGGTGTCCAATTACGACAGTGCAAAGGCCAAGGCTGCCGGGATTTCCAATTACGAAAACTGCGGCTTCTACTACAAGATGGCCAAATGGAACTACAGCGTGAAGGACAAGCAGGGCGGTGGTACCTATCCGGTCTATGGCTATGCACTTTCCGACATCGTGGCCCCGATTATGAGTCTTCAGACGGCGGAGGTGACGTTGGATAAGACGGAATACTATTATACAGGAGATGAGATCCGGCCGGAACCGACCGTGAAGGTTGGCGGCAAGATCCTTACAAAGGATGAGGATTATACGGTCTCGTATAAGAATAATATTTTGAAGGGAACGGCGCACGTCATTATCACAGGAAAGGGTTCCTGGAACGGCAGTGCCGATAAGACCTTCCCGATCCTTTCCCGCTTTGCGGGGCACAGCCTGTCCCTGAACGGTGACATCGGTGTCAATTTCTATCTCCACCTCACGGCGGAGGAAGCGGCTTCGGCCTATGTTTATTTTACCTGGAATGACAAGGAACTCGAAAATGTGGAAGTTGTTTTGGATGCAAATGGCTCCGGACTTTACCGGGCATCTTGCCCCGTGGCTGTGGCGGAGATGACGGATTTGGTCTCGGCGAACCTCTTCCTGGATAATAAGTATCTGGAAGTGGATATATTCTCTGTGGCTGCCTACGCAAACGTCATTTTAAAAGACAATGACTTTATCACGGACTATATAGGGCAAAATGGCTGGTATAAATACAACAAGCTTTACAACCTTGTTGCCACAATGCTGGATGTTGGAGGGGAAGCGCAGAAGCATTTTGAACACAATCTGGACTACCTTGCCAATGAGCAACTGGTGCCATATGAAACGGGTGACGAATTTCTTATTTATATCGATCGATATGAAGTGACAGGAGAATCAATCTTTGCCTACCTGGAAGATACGCTTCGGGAAAATGGCTCTGTAACCGTTCCGAAGGAGTTTCGTGAAAAATATGGCCTTGCCTATGTTGGATCCACGCTGGTTTTCTTAAGCAAGACCTCTCTTCGCCACTACTTTAAGGTGGTCGATGAGGAGAAATTTGCACTGGTAAAGGATTTCGGGATCGGCTGGAAAGAAGGGGACACGAATCTGGGGACGGTGCAGCCTGTTGAGAAGGACAGCCTTGTCTATTTTGAAAAGAGAGACATCCCGGCCAAGAAGCTGCAGACAATGCTGACCCTCTCCGTGGGTGGCAGCACCTTTACGTACTCTCCACTGCATTACCTGATGGCCTGCCTCAACTCGGACACGATTAGTGAGGATATGAAGGAGCTTGCAAGGGCGGCATTCCGCTATGCCAGGGCAGCAGATGAATTTTTCGCATAAGTTGGAAAGGGGAAGAAAATGAAGGAGCAATATGATAAGCTGCAGATGGAAGTCATCTGTTTTGAGACGGAAGATATCATTACAAATTCTCTGACCTGCGAATTTTATGTACCTGACGAGAACGAAGGAGAAATGCCGTAAGTAACCCCATTCGGGGATAGGTGAAAAATGGAGCTTTACCCAGCAGCCACGCATCGCATCTGGTGCGTGGCTGTTTTTGGCTGTCATTGCCTGCGAGGGAGATAGGTTCAGCTTTGTGCCTCCTTC
>CADCQU010000173.1 GCA_902803635.1 uncultured Lachnospiraceae bacterium
CCATCCGGCGATTTGCCCATAATGTTTTTAGAGTACACTTTTTCGCTTTATCTGTCAAATACATTATTGCGGTGAAGCGGTGAAATACCTGACCAAATCGCAGGGTACTGATTTTTTCGGTTGACGAATGCATTTGCCACGTGCTATACTACCGAAAGCCGCGAGAAATGCGCGGACGATACTTTCACCGTCCTTCGGGGGCAGGAGACTCCAACCGCCGCTTAGGGACTGGCGAGAATTAGGATTCCAAGGAGGAAAAAACAATGATCGCAAAGGAAAAGAAACAGGAAATCATGCAGGCCTATGCTCGCAGCGAAGGCGACACCGGTTCGCCGGAGGTTCAGGTCGCCGTGCTCACCGCTCGCATCAACGAGCTTACCGAGCATCTCAAGGTCAACAAGAAGGACCATCATTCGAGGCGCGGCCTTCTCAAGATGGTCGGCCATCGCCGCAGCCTTCTTGAGTACCTCAAGAAAAAGGACATCGAGCGTTATCGCAGCTTGATCGAGAAGCTTGGCCTTAGAAAGTAATTGGCAAAAGAGGGGCAGGAGAGTGCGTTTCCTGCCCCTTTTAAGCATACTATTTTTTCTTATTATTTTAGGCCAATCGGCCAGAAGGAGAAGTTGTGGGAGAATACAAGAGTTTTTCAATGGAACTGGCAGGTAGGACGCTGACGATCGATATCGGCCGCGTCGGCAAGCAGGCAAATGGCTGCTGCTTTATGCATTACGGCGACACGGTCGTCCTCTCGACCGCGACGGCGTCGAAGGCTCCCCGCGACGGGATTGATTTCTTCCCGCTCTCGGTGGAATTTGAGGAGAAGATGTATTCCGTCGGCAAATTCCCCGGCGGTTTCAACAAGCGCGAGGGCAAGGCTTCCACGCACGCGGTCCTGACGAGCCGCGTCATCGACCGCCCGATGCGTCCGCTCTTTCCGAAGGATTATCGGAACGACGTGACCCTCAGCAACCTGGTCATGTCCGTCGACCCGACCTGCGACCCGGAGGTCGTGGCGATGCTCGGCTCGGCCCTTGCGACCAGCATTTCCGACATCCCATTTGACGGCCCCTGCGCGATGACCCAGCTCGGCCTCATCGACGGGGAATTTGTCGTGAACCCCGGTTACGAGGAGAAGCAGAGGTCGGATCTCGCCCTCACCGTCGCCTCCACCCGTGAGAAGGTCATCATGATTGAGGCCGGCGCGAACGAGCTGCCGGAGGCGAAGATGATCGAGGCAATCTACAAATGCGACGCCGTGAATAAGGAGATTATAAAGTTCTTTGATGCCATCATCGCGGAGTGCGGCAAGCCGAAGCACGACTACGTACATTACGAGATTCCACAGGAACTCTATGACGCAATTTACGAAATTTGCCCGCCGGAGGAGATGGAGAAGGCCGTCTTCACCGACGACAAGCAGACCCGCGAGAACAATATCGCCGTCGTTCGGGCTGCATTTGCCGAGAAATATGCGGAAAATGAAGACTGGATGAAGCTGGTGGACGACGCTCTTTACCAGTACGAGAAGAAGACGGTCCGCAAGATGATACTGAAAGATCGGAAGCGTCCGGACGGCCGTGACATCCGGGAAATCCGCCCGTTGGCGGCCGAGATCGACCTCATCCCGCGTGCCCATGGCTCGGCCATGTTCACCCGCGGCCAGACGCAGATTTGCGACTGCGTGACGCTGGCTCCGCTCTCCGAGGCGCAGCGCGTCGAGGGGCTTGACCCGTACATCACCGAGAAGCGTTACCTGCACCAGTACAATTTCCCGTCCTATTCCGTCGGCGAGACCAAACCCTCCCGCGGACCGGGACGCCGCGAAATCGGCCACGGCGCCCTTGCGGAACGCGCTCTGGAGCCGATGCTCCCGTCCCGCGAGGAGTTCCCGTACGCCATCCGTGCGGTCTCCGAGACATTTGAGTCCAATGGCTCGACCTCCCAGGCGTCCGTCTGCGCGTCCTCGATGGCGCTCATGGCGGCGGGCGTGCCCATTAAGAAGGGCGTGGCCGGCATTTCCTGCGGTCTTGTGACCGGGGCAACCGACGACGACTATATCGTGCTTACCGACATCCAGGGCCTTGAAGACTTCTTCGGCGACATGGATTTCAAGGTGGCCGGCACGCATGACGGCATCACCGCCATCCAGATGGACATCAAGATTCACGGCCTGACCCGCGCGATCGTCGAAGAGGCGATTGCCCGCACGAAGGAGGCCCGCGAGTTCATTCTGACAAATGTTATGGAGCCGGTGATTGCGCAGCCCCGCGCGGAGGTTTCCAGGTACGCGCCGAAGATTGTCCAGATCAAGATCGATCCGGAGAAGATTGGCGAGGTGGTTGGCTCGAAGGGCAAGAACATCAACGCGATTATCGCGGCCTACGATGTCCAGATCGACATCGAGGACGACGGCTCGGTTTCGGTCTGCGGCACGGACCAGGAGAAGATGAACCAGGCCATCGAGACGATCCGCATCATCACCACGGAGTTCGAGAAGGGCATGATCCTGACCGGCAAGGTGGTTTCCATCAAGGAGTTCGGCGCATTCCTGGAGTTCGCACCGGGCAAGGAGGCGATGGTGCACATTTCCAAGATCGCGAATTCGCGCATCAACAAGGTCGAGGACGTCCTGCAGATCGGCGACGTCGTCCGCGCCATTTGCCTCGGCAAGGACAAGATGGGACGCATCAGCTTCTCCATCAAGGACTGCCCGAGGGAATCGAAGGGAATCGGCAAGGTCGTCGCGACCGCCGGGCCGGAGGACTTTTGATTCACAGAGCCGCGTAAGGTATTTCGCTGCCTTCGGCAGCACGCGGCTCGCGAGGAGGGGTAGAGGTTCGGCGTTCGCCTCCCCCACCCCATTCTCTGGATAATATCTGTGTAAAAAGCTCTGCGGCGAGGCATCCTGCCCCGCCGCATTTTTCTTATGAAAGTCCTTGTTAAGGTAGATTCCGGATAGACAGGCGGAAAGAAGGGCAGCTATCCTAAAAGTTGGGATGTGATGGTTGTGAATTTAGAATAGGTTGGCGGAGAAGAAGGGGAGCTATCCAACAAGGAAGAATGTTTGGTTTGAATTGGGAGGTTTTATGGAGAGAATTGCGGAGTTTCAGAAGGTGAGCTTTGAAGAGTTTTCCAAGGGGTATACGGATTGCTTCCCGGAGCAGACTGCGGAGACACGGGAGGAAGCCGACCGAAAAGCGCGGGAGGAGAATACACGGGCGGCGTATGAAGCCCTCAAACTGCCGTGCCGCGCAACAATGGGGTCGGCGGGCTACGATTTCTTTTTGCCGGCGGACATTGCGCTTCGCCCGGGTGAGGGCGTGAAAATCCCCACGGGCGTCCGCGCGAGGATGGCGGAGGGCTGGGTACTTCTTATCTTCCCGCGAAGCGGCCTCGGTTTCAAATACCGCCTGCAGCTTGACAATACCGTTGGGGTCATCGATGCTGATTACTACGGAGCCGACAACGAGGGGCATATCTTCATCCGCTTAACGAACGACTCCCGCACGGGAAAGACGCTCGCCCTCCGGGCCGGCGATGCCTTTGCCCAGGGCATTTTCCTTCCCTTCGGCATCGCCGCGGACGATGCGGCGGAAGGTGCACGAACCGGAGGATTCGGGAGCACAAGTGCATAAACTATGGATGATACGGCGGAAGGTGCGCGAACCGGAGGATTCAGGAGCACATCGAACGTCGAGTCCGAATAAACACACGCTGGCTGTCACCGCTTTGGTGGCGGTCTTTTTCTTCTTGAGTCAGGGGAGCGGCGGCGTTATAATGGTGTATAGAGAAAACGATGTTCATTCCCCTGTCTGGAAAATTTGCAAACTATTTAACCAAATACCCATTTTTCACCTGTCCCCAAAGGGG
>CADCQU010000174.1 GCA_902803635.1 uncultured Lachnospiraceae bacterium
GGTTAGCCTACAATGTAAGGAACTGTTCATCAATAACTCAGGAAATCTGCTTGTCTAAATTCCGCCCTGACTGCGTTGTCGTCAGTCGGCGATGCCCGTTTCTGTCATTCTGAGGTGCGCGTCCTTCGGACATCCCTGAATCGAATCGCCTACGGCGATGAGGGATGAGGAAAAGCGCCGAAGAATCCCGTTAAAAGAAGCGAAAAGCTTACGGGATTCTTCGCTTCGCTCAGAATGACAAACATTTAATATGGAAGATGATTCCTTTTTGTGCGTTCAACCGTACAGTTGGCTTTTTTATAACCAGCGTATAACCTTTATTTGTCAATTATACTTTATTTTTCATAGACTAGCAAGCAAGTAGAAATGAGAATCCAGTTGCCATTCCCGGCACACGGAAAAAGCCGGGCGAATTTCTCCGCCCGGCTTTTTCCCTTTCTTCATTTGATCAATGGCCTTCAGAACCCGTTTCGAATCAGCAGATTCGATTTCCGCTCGACTCCATCACCCTTCAATCGCGATGGTCTTCTTCTCGGGGATTGCGCGCTTCTCTTCCTTCGGGAAGGTAAGGTGAAGGACGCCGTCCGTAAGCTTCGCGTGAATGTCCTCCTCGGTGAGGTTCTGGCCGACGTAGAAGGTACGCGCGAGGCTCCCGGAATAGCGCTCCCTGCGGATCACCTTGCCGCTCTTCTCGTCCTTCTCCTCCTTGTCAACATTCTTCTGCGCCTCAATCTTGAGGTATCCCTGGTCAAGCGCGATGTGGATGTCGTCCTTCGTAAAGCCCGGAAGCTCGACGTCCATCTCGTAGCCTTCCTCGACCTCGCGGACATCCGTCTTCATCATGTTCGGGGCGTTGTGTCCGTAAACCGGGTTCTTCTTCCCGAAGAAGCTCTTCTCCACACCATCAAACCAATCATCCATCAGGCTCTCTCCAAAAACACTCGGCATGTACAACATAATGCTACCTCCTTTTTCTGTATGCACGGTCCTGCAAATGGATTCGGCAGGCCGTAATCTCTGGCCCCTCAGAAAGATTGCTAACGCGTTTTGTGGCTTCCGGAAGCTTTCTCCAGCCTTATGGCTTTGCTTCAATCTCCTCGGCGAAGCTGCTGTATGCTTCGGTTTCGTCAGGCGACATTCTTACGTTTTGGCTCCCGCCAAAGCTCCGCGCCCCGCATCCTTCCTCCGGGCTCTTTGCCTTGTTTTTCTTGACGATACTGTTATAACACCTTTATTAGCACTCGTCAATAGCGAGTGCTAATAATTTTTGTGAATTTTTTGTGAACAATTCTTTTCAAGTTTCCTTTATTCATTTTTCTAAGATTCGTACCTCTTATTTCTCCATGGTAAGCCAGACATTGGTCGCAGTTCAAGAGACCCCTCTCCGTCACGGCTTCGCCGTGCCACCTCCCCCTTGAGGGGGAGGCAAGAGGAAAGTCACTGCATCTGTGTCTTATCCTCTGCCCCACCTCACCTCCGAGAGTGAAGCAAGAAACATCGTCTCACACTTCTTCTAAAATCACCTTGAATCTCTCCGGATTCGTTGGTAAAATATACCAAAGCCCGTTCAACAGGGAATATAATCTACAAGGTGGTGACCCTATGATTTCCTTATTTATTTCTTTCGCAGTGCTTCTCATCGGTTTCTTTGTCTACGGCAGGATTACCGAAAAAATCTTCGCGCCCGACGATCGCAAGACGCCCGCCATTGCCATCAACGATGGCGTGGACTGCGTTCCGATGCCGCGTTGGAAGTCCTTCCTCGTCCAGCTCCTCAACATCGCGGGCACCGGCCCGATCTTCGGGGCGCTCATGGGAGCGGTCTTCGGCCCGGTCGTCTTCCTGTGGATTGTCTTCGGCTCCATCCTCGGCGGGGCCGTCCACGACTACATGTCCGGCATGATCAGCTGCCGTCACAAGGGCGCGTCCATCGCCGAGCTCTCCGGCCACTACCTCGGCCGCGCCGCCAAATGGATCATGCGCGTTTTCTCGGTCGTCCTGCTCGTCCTCTGCGGAACGGTCTTCGTGACGAGCCCGGCCGGCCTCCTCTCGCGCCTCACCCCGGACTGGATGAACGGCACCTTCTGGGCCATCATCATCCTCGTCTACT
The DNA here is from genome assembly GCA_902803635.1 of uncultured Lachnospiraceae bacterium. Taxonomy (GTDB): domain Bacteria; phylum Bacillota; class Clostridia; order Lachnospirales; family Lachnospiraceae; genus Chordicoccus. Next base: position 2,111 of record CADCQU010000174.1, read on the forward strand.
ACCTCCTGGCGACGCTCCTTCCGATTGACAAGGTAATCGGCAAATTCTACCCGATTTTCGGTGTCCTCCTCATCCTGATGGCCGTCACGGTCATCGGCGGGATCCTCTTTTCGGGTGGCAAATACACAATCCCGGAGCTTACGCTTGCCAATCTCCACCCGGAAGGCACGCCGATCTGGCCCTACATGTTCGTCACCGTCGCCTGCGGGGCCATTTCCGGCTTCCATGCGACGCAGTCCCCGATGATTGCCAAATGCATCAAATCGGAGAAGGAAGGCCGCAGCGTTTTCTACGGGGCCATGATTTCCGAGGCCGTCATCGCGCTCATCTGGGCTGCCGCGGGCGTTGCCTTCTACGGAAGCACCCAGCTCCTTAACGAAGCCCTGGCAAGCGGGGCCTCGAACGTCGTCTACGAAATCTCCACCGGCGTCCTCGGTACCTTCGGCGGAATCCTCGCCGTCGCCGGCGTCATCATTTGCCCGATCACCTCGGGCGACACGGCCTTCCGCAGCGCAAGGCTCATTCTCGCCGAGGCCCTCGACTCTGACCAGAAGCAGATCCGCAACCGCCTGATCATCACGATCCCGCTCCTTGCCATCGGCGGCCTCCTCACCTGGTTCGCCCTCGTAAATAACAACGGCTTCCAGATTATCTGGCGTTACTTCTCGTGGAGCAACCAGACGCTCGCGATGATCGCGCTCTGGGTCGCGTCCGCCTACCTCCTCAAGGTCGCCAAATACCGCTTCGGCTCGCTTCTGACCGCGCTGCCGGCCACCTTTATGACCGCCGTGAGCATGACCTACATCCTGACCGCGAAGGAAGGCTTCAAGCTCCCCACGACCATCGCCTACCCCGTCGGGGCGGTTATTGCCGTAGCTCTCCTCTGTATCTATCTGTACTTCCTGCGGCGGAGATTGAAAAATCAATAATCGACAGGCGAATTGCTGTTTCTGACCCTCGCCAACAGTTGCTATTCAGCTTCCTTTTCTGTCATTCTGAGGAGCGCGTCCTTCGGACATCCCAGAATTTAATCGCCTTCGGCGATGAGGAATGAGGAAAAGCGACGAAGA
>CADCQU010000175.1 GCA_902803635.1 uncultured Lachnospiraceae bacterium
ACGAATGGCTGTTACATGCAACGACTATCCCGCGCCTGCCGCAATACATGACACCTGAAATCATTGAAAATAACCGGGCAGAAGACATGGGAGTCCCTGTCTCCTGCCCGGTTTTTCATGCATCAGCCTCCCGGGAGGCTTGTCCTTCCTAAGAAAAGGCGCAGGGCCTCTTCGCTGCCTTTATCGCCGTCGGCAATCCGAGAGGGAAATGTTCCAAACGGCGCACCCCCTAAAGGCTGCCGCTCCTCTCACTCACCAGCTTCCTGCCGCCTCCGGTAATCCTCCAGGGCCGACTGAATGGCCTCCTCCGCGAGCACGCTGCAGTGCATCTTGTAGGCGGGCAGGCCGTCCAGAGCCTCCGCGACAGCCTTGTTGGTCAGGCTCATCGCCTCGGACACCGGCTTTCCCTTGATGAGCTCCGTCGCCATCGAGCTCGACGCGATCGCGCTGCCGCAGCCGAAGGTCTCAAACTTCACATCCTTTACGATATCGTCCTCAATCTTGAGGTACATCTTCATGATATCGCCGCACTTCGCATTTCCAACCTCGCCGATGCCGTTCGCGTCCTCGATCACGCCAACGTTCCGCGGGTTCCGAAAATGATCCATTACTTTCTCACTATATAAAGCCATCGCTGCTCCTCCGTATATATAATTACATAATTCGTCATCTAAAATCTATTTTTCCGTATAGCGTAATCAAAAAATCTGATTCTTTACTTATTGGAAAACGATTCCCTTCCTTGCGAACGAACTATCTCCATGTTCTTGCCTTCCTCCGGTATTCCGAACCGTTTCTCGCTTTCTTATAGGATAAACTCCTTCTTCCCCGTCATCAAATCCCTCCAAATAGGCGAGAATCCGCGGAGGTAGGCGACGACGTCCGTCACCGCCGCGATGATCTCGTCCACCTCCGTCTCGGTGACGTCCTCGCCAAGGCTGAGCCGGAGCGAGCCGTGCGCGACATCGTGCACCCGCCCGATGGCAAGGAGAACGTGGCTCGGATCGAGCGAGCCCGACGTGCATGCACTCCCAGACGAAGCCGCGATGCCCTTGTCATCTAAAAGCAGAAGGAGCGACTCGCCCTCAATCCCCTCGAAGCAGAAGTTCACATTTCCCGGCAACCGCCGCACGGCATCGCCATTTAAGGCCCCATGCGGAATCTTTGAGAGCCCCGCAATCAGCCGGTCGCGCATTTGTACAAGGTGTGCGGCATTTGCCGAAAGGTTTGCATTTGCCTCCTTCAGAGCCGTCGCCATCGCCGCAATCCCCGGCACGTTCTCCGTCCCGGCGCGCTTCCCGCGCTCCTGCGCCCCGCCCGCAATGAGGCTCGTAAGCCGGATGCCCTTCCGCGCATAGAGGAAGCCGACGCCCTTCGGCCCGTGAAATTTGTGTGCCGACGCAGACAGAAGATCAATATTCTGTGCATGCACATCGATTGGCAAATGCCCGACCGCCTGGACCGCGTCGGTGTGGAAGAGCACATTTTTCCCGCGGCAAATGGCCCCGATCTCGGCAATGGGCTGGATGGTGCCGATTTCGTTGTTCGCGTACATGATCGTGACGAGGCAGGTATCGTCCCGGATGGCCGCCGCGACCTCCTCCGGGCGGACGAGGCCGTCCTCATGGACGTCGAGGAGGGTGACCTCGAAGCCTTCCTTCTTCAGCTGGTCGAGCGTGTGCAGCACCGCGTGATGCTCAAATGCGGACGAGAGGATGTGCAGCTTCCCCTGCTTCTTTCCCAGGGCCGCAGCCGAGCGGATGGCCTGATTGTCGGCCTCGCTGCCGCCCGCCGTGAAGATAATCTCGCGCGGGTCGGCCCCGATCACGGCCGCCACCTCCTCCCTCGCCTGTTCCAGCACCTCCTTCGCCCGCTGGCCGTGCGCATAGAGGCTCGACGGATTCCCCCACATCTCCTTCTGGAGGGAACAAAAGGTCTCCAGAGCCGCGTCGCTCATCCGGGTCGTCGCCGCATTGTCCGCATAAATCATATCGAAAACTCCTTCCTGTTGGTCGTGTAATGAAGATTCTTTCTTTGTCGAAAGAAAATTTTATTCGAGCAGAATCCCGCTGTCCTTGCCATTGGAGAATACCAAGATTCTTTCTGTGTCGTGCGCAAATTATATCTACCTGTACGGATGAACTCATTAATAGGAAACTTCTTCCCTGTAAAAATGTTTGTCATTCTGAGCGAAGCGAAGAATCCCGTATGTTTTTCGCTACTGTTGACGGGATTCTTCGTCGCGTTGCTCCTCAGAATGACAGGAAACGATGCTTTGGAAGTCAACCGTACAGCTGGAA
>CADCQU010000176.1 GCA_902803635.1 uncultured Lachnospiraceae bacterium
AAACAACTACAAGGGCAACTATATGGCCTGGTTTAGCGAGAACGAACGGATCGTTGACCGTATCGGCACGGCCGTTCACGAGCAGTGTCACCGGTGCATGCACGCGACCTATGCCTGGGAGCAGCTATACTACAGGGGAAACAAGAAGTATTTCACCGTGGACTGGACCGAAGTGTTTGGCACAAAGGAGATAGCGGCCTCCGTGCCGAAGGCCTGCCGGGTATTCCGGTATAAGACCTACGTTTCCGAGGCTTCCTCCAACAGTTGCTCCAATATCAACGGGGTATACGGCCTTTTGAACGAGTTTACGGCCTACTGCTGGGAGATGAACAACTGCAACAAGCTGTTTGCCTACTACGAACAGTTTCCGGCAACCATGGACACCTGGTACAGGTATATTAATGATGGAGCCAACGGTCGGCAGGCCTACAGCGAATTCAAATCCTTTATCCTCCATTATCTCTACTATGCCCAGAAAAAGCACCCCGCCATTTACAGGGGGATCATGAAAAATAAAAGCTTCCGGACCGCCTTCAAATATCTGGACGCGAAATTTCGGAAGAATATTTTGCAGTACAATGCAAATCTGAAAAAGATCCTGAAGCTCATGAAGGCGGCTAAGCACAATGCCTACATCGACGAGGATGGGAATTTTTTCAGCGATGATGGCGGGACCAGTCTGTTTCAGAAGGAGTATAAGGCGATCCTGAAGGTCACGAAGCAGGCAAAATACCAGAAGATTTATGAAAAGCTGCTGGCGTAAAACAGTTTTCCCGCTTCCAGCCGCAGTGTCCTTTGCATTTGCCTCCCAGCGAAAACAGGCGCAGCAAACCATTTTAATAAGGAAGTGCACACAATGAACGATACCGAGCTTCTTCTCCCGCACCTTCGCGACCTTGCGCGGAGGACATTTGAGGGAGACTACGAGACGTCAACCGGGTTCCTGGGGCTTGCCGAGCAGGCCGCGTTTTTTACCGCCCAGCGAAAAGAGAACCCGCAAAGGCGGGATGTCTTTGCGGGTGTTCCTTTTCTCCTTTGGGGCGGGACGCCGGAGGCCGAGCGGCGGATTCTTGTCTTCCTCCCCTCCTACCAGGATCCGGAGGGCTTTTGGGAGCGCGAAAAAACCGACGCCTCCCTCATCGTGCCCATCGCGGTCCGGCCGCGGGGGCCGCGCTTTGCGGAGGAGCTGACCCACCGCGACTTCCTCGGGGCGCTGATGCACCTTGGCATCACGCGCGACCGCATCGGCGACATCGCCGTCCGGCCCGACGGCTCCGGCGCAATCCTTTTCGCGCTGCGGGACATTTGCGAGGTCGTCACGGGGGAGCTGACCCGCGTAAGGCACACCGCCGTCGAGGCTTCCATTTTGGCAAATGCGGCCGTCGACATTTGCCCGGTCTTCGAGGAGCGGAGCGGCTCGGTCGCCTCCGAGCGGCTCGACGCGGTGCTCGCCCTCGCCTTCCGCCTCTCCCGCGACAAGGCCAAGGAGCTTGTCCTTCGGGAGCTCGTCTTCGTGGACGGCCTCCCGGCCCTCTCGCCGGACCAGGCCCTCCGCCCCGGCGTGCGCGTCTCCGCCCGCGGCTTCGGCAAATTCGTTTACGACGGCCCGGCCGCCACATCGAAAAAGGGCAGGCTCATCGTACAACTGCAAATGTATAAATAAATTCCTTACGCCGTCTTCTGCTCGCTTTCCATCCAGTCCCCCACCGGCATCTCGGTGCCAAGCTCGACGGGGTAGTCGAAGATGAGCGGCAGGTCGCGCACAAGGTACGGGTAGCAGCGGTCGTGGAAGATGAGGGTCTCCTGTTTTGACAAATGCAGGAGCCGCGAGACGCTGACCAGCGGGTTTCCGTACTGGTTCTTCCCGGCGAGAAGGCTGATATATTCCAAAAATCCCAGTTCGCGGCAGTGCAGGTAGATCAAATTCCCGCAGTTGTCCAGCACGGTCCTCGCGGTGGAATCCCCGTACTTATCCACGAGCTGGCTGTAGGACTGGATGATGAGGTGGAAGCGGATCCGCCGACTCCTCGCCGCAGTCAGCATTGCGACAATGTCACCTAGCTTCGGGATGTTGCAGAACTCCTCCAAAACGAAGTTCACCCGGATTGGAAGGACGCCATTTGTCTTCTCCGCCAGCTCCAAAAGCAGCTCGTAGGACTGTTTGATGAACAGCGTCGCAAGAAAGTGGTAGGTGGTCTTCTCATCCGGGACGACCAGAAACACCGCCGTCTTGCCCGTTCCGAGGCTCTCGATCTCGAAGGTATCCGCAGACATCATTTTGGACAGGGACTCCGAGGCGGCGAAGATTCCGATCAGCTGGTCGAAGGTCGACTCGATGCAGGACTTCGTATTTTCCGCCGTCAGGTTCATATAACCCGAAAGATTCTGGTAGATGTCACTCGCGGGCTCAAGGGCCTCAAAATACCTTTCCACCACGCCGTCCTTCAGGTGTCGGAACCGATATTCCAGGAGTTTCTCCATCGAAAGCGTCTCCCCGACGAAGAGAATCAGCTTGCAGAGTCCCATGGCTAAGTTGCCGGCCGACTCGTTCCAGTAGGCGTCTTTGTCGCTTTTGCTCCGCTTCTTAAAAAGGACCTCGCAGAGGTCGCTGAGGATGTTCAGGGCGTCTGCCTTCCGCCCGGCCTTGTAGAGCTGGTTGACCCGCCCGAAGCAGTTCCATCTCTCCGGGGACGTGGCGGGCGTCCGCCAGTTGAGGACGCGCGTATCGTAGCCGCGCTTTTGCAGAACGGGCAGGAACTTCCGGGTCAGCTCGCCCTTGGGGTCCACGACGACCATCGACTCCCCCGCCAGGGAGAGCGAGTGCATGAGCGGGAGGCAGAACTTCAGCGTCTTCATCGAGCCCGTGTCCCCAATGATGAGGTTGTGCAGCTCGCTCGTATCGCAGTACACCTTTACCCCGTCGCGCAGCAGCACCGGACCGCCCGCGCGGAGCCCGCCCTTGCTCCGCATATCAAAGAATGACAAATCCGCCGTAAACTCTTCCTTCGTCGCAGTCCGCGATTCACAGTAATATAATCCATTCTCCAGCATAGTTTTCTCCCCCCTTTCCCTCAAAGGATTAGCTGTTCAAGTGCCCCCTCCTGGAATTCCCTCACCGGTTCTGCACAAACCCGAACCCAAGGGACGGCTTCGGCTCCACGTGGATGCCCGCAAGGCAGGAGAGATCGCTGCAGGATATTCGCCTTCCCTTGTCCCCCCGCATTTCCCGGTTCATGGAAAGCTGCAGCATCCACTCTTCCGCGACGCTCTCGACGTCCGTGCTTCCAAGCTCGGGAACCCTTTCGCGAAGGGCCTCCTGCACCTCCTCATCCACCTTGAAGCCGTGCCTCCTGGCCGCCGCGAGGACGGCCGAAAGGAACCGGTCCTCATCCAGCCCCGCCGCCTCAGCCAGCACCCACACGCCCGCGATGGAGAACGCAGGCAGAAGAGCCTCCGCCTTCGCGCGGTCCGCCGTGCCGGGAAGCAGAAGGATGTACCGTACCTTCGAAAGCGACCGCAGGTAGTCCATCACCGGCCGCATGGCCTCGTTGACGCCCCGCCTTCCCCACTCCTCCGCGCACTCCAGGAGGATGATGCCGCAATACTCCTCGTAGCAGTCGCGGGCAATGCTCACGCTCGCCTGCAGACGATCCAGGAACTTCCGCGCACCGCCCGCATCCGCAAAATACGGCAAATGAATGGAAAAGTGCCTGACGCTCCCCTGGAACGGAAGCTTCCTCTCCTTCTCGAGCCACAGGCAAATGTCCATGGCCAGCTTTTCCGTGCTGAGCATCGATTCCCCGTACACCAGGAAGCCGTGCCTTGCTTCCGTTCGCTCCAGTCCCTTCAATTTCGACAACACGTTGTCCTTGCGCATAATGCACCCCCTTTCTCACCGTGTTCCCTCCAAAAATCCCCTCGTTTGCATAGCAGCCCGTCACTTTTCCTTCCCGGGCGTTCCCTCATTTGCATAGCAACCCGTCGCTTTTTCTCTCCCGGGGCATCCCCCAGCTTGCCTATAGACTACTACACAAACCGCCTCACAGCAACACTATATAATTGAACGCAAGCATTACACGTTTGGGAATTTTTTCCTAATACCGAATCTATGCTTTTTTGCTCCCTTTATCGTTGAATCCGCTTTCTTAAAATACCTACTATTTCAAAATCTCAGATTGAATTCATTTCTTTTTAAACCCCAATTTTATATAAAAAATCAAATTATTTTCTCCAAAGTGTTTATCTTCCTACTTTTCCGGTACGAAGTCCCAGCACCTCATTTGTCATGAATTCATTTTTCGTTTATTCATTCATATTCCATTTATCAACATTTCACATATTTGCAACTATTCATTCATATTTTCCCTTGCATTTTCCAGTTCTCCGTCCTATAATGTATAGCCATACAGGCAGCCCCCGTTATCATCCAGGGGCCGCCCACACCGCAACGTCCCCTTCCCATTGCGAGAATCGGTGAAGGACGCGGCAAACGCCCCAAAGGGGAGCGTACAACCACATTTGAAAGGAGGCGATTTCGATGCCCACGAACGAACCAAACGGCAGACCGCCGGAGAACAGCCAGGATCTGGCGATGGTCATTGCCCAGAACCTGAAGAAACTGATGACCGAGAACAACATCACACAGAAGGACCTGGCCAAGCAGCTGGATGTTGCTCAGGCCTCCATGACGGAGTACTGCAAGGGAAGGCGGGTGCCGAACGTGGAATTCTTCGTCTCCCTGAAGAACCAGTACGACATCTCCATCGACGACTTCCTCACAAGGAGCATCACCCCTTCCTCCGCCGGGAGGAACGTGAATTACGACGAGCACCGACTGCAGACGTACCATAAATATTGCGGCTCTTACTTCATGTACTACTTCGATACAAGCAAGTACAAGGGCCGGAACAACCTGCAGCCACCGGAAGCCCTCCTCTACGGTATCCTCCACATTTACCCGAACCAGACCTCCCTCGCAGCCCCGGAATTCAGCTGTGCGGCCATTCTCGGCATCAAAAGCCGCGAGGAGGTTGTGCTCATCAAGAAGAAGCTGGACAGCCTCGGGGATTCCGCCGACATCGTGGACTACATCGCCCGCGGCTATGCAAGCGCGGCCTATTTCGGCAACTTCGAGCTCTCCTTAGAGCACGCATTTGTCAGCCTCCGCCACGCCAACATGGACAAGGCCCTCGCCATTTTCCACCGGGTGGACAACAACAAGCCCAATTACACCGGCGGCATCGGCACCATCAACTCCATTTCCAAGGGCCGGCGGCGCATGCCGGTGATCCAGTACCTCGGCCTTGCGAGGCACCCGCTCTCCATGTCGGTCGAGGAAATCCACAACTGCCTCCTTCTGGGCCACCCGACCTACCGGGTGGACGTCGAGGCGAAGAAAATGCTCGATGATTTCAATAAGCTGAACGCCGAATCGGGCGTGGCCGCGATGAACGGCTTCTCGGAACACCAGAAAGACCTCATGATTCACTCAATTCTTGAGCGCAGCGTCAAAAAGAGCCTCGAACGGAACATGTTCCGCTACGGGAAAATCTCCGACAGCGACGACGACGACTGGTACCACGCCATCAAGGCCGCCTATCGGCTGGATGATTGACTGATTGCTTAAACGAGGGGGTGAGCATATGACTTACAAAATGGACGTATCCTTTGAGGAAGTACTCAACATTTATGTAAAAAACCACAAGGTCGGCGATAAGCAAATGCTCCGCAGCGCTTACGAGTACGCCGACAGCAAATGCAAGGGCATCCAACGCGGAACCGGCGAGGCGTACATTTGCCATTGCCTCCGCGTGGCGCGGCTCATCGCGGAATGGGGCTTCGAGAGCGACATCATCGCGGCCGCCATCCTGCACGACGTCGTAGAGGATTGCAACACCACCCTGGACGAGATCGCGGAAATGTTCGGCTCCCAGGTGGCAACCATCGTGGACGCCGTCACCCATCTGAGTGACAGGGATTTCGCCGACCACACGCTGACCAAGGAGCAGACGGACCTGCTCTCCGACGCCAAGCTCCTGAGCAAGATGACTGCGAAGGCCCTCTACGTGAAGATCGCCGACCGGATCGACAACCTGAACACGCTTTCCGGCGTCCCGGAGGAAAAGCGCATTCCGAAGGCCGAGCACACACGCGAGATCATCATCCCGATGGCCCGTCGGGCAAATGCCTACCATTTTGTTGACATTTTGGAGGAGCTCTGCTTTAAGACGGAACACCCACAGATGTACGAGCAGATTACCCGGGAGTACCAGAAGCTCCTCGCCGTCAACCACAACACATGCCAGGAAAGCCTCGATACCCTCCGTCACGTTTTCAACCCTCTTGTGAGCAACGATGATTCCGAGTTCGGCTTCTTCCACCGCCAGGTTGTCAGCTTCCAGTACAGCCAGCGCACCTACAGCAGCATCTACCGGCAAATGTGTCAGGAGGCCAAGAACATTCTGGAGGACTGGCCCAAGCTCCTTACCAAGAGCAACGTCCCTCTCTACGACCTGCTGCTCATCGTCCGCCCAAAGCACGGCCAGAAGGAATCCAACCTCTCCCCGCACGACATCTTCTTCGGGTGTTTCGAGAATTCCCTCGCCCAGAGGGGCTTCTACCTGTTGGATGTAAGCAAGACGACGTACGAAAACGCCTATTTCTTCCTGCTCGCCGACGAGATGGACAACCTTTACCGCCTATTTGTCCGGACCCCCTTGGAGCAGCAGCGCTTCCTCTACGGAAACATCGTTGACGAAAACCACACGTTCTTCATCCCCGATGTCAACGAGATCGAGCCCCGCGAGACCTACAACGAGAGAATCAAGGTATTCGCACGGGACGGCTCCGCCATGATGATTGACAAAGGGGCCACCGTGCTGGATCTTGCCTTCTATATCGACCCGAAGCTCGGCCTGCATTTCGACTACGCCATGGTGGACGAGTCCCAGATCAAACTGCCCATGAAGACCCTGCTGAACGACGGGGAC
>CADCQU010000177.1 GCA_902803635.1 uncultured Lachnospiraceae bacterium
CGCGTCGAGGACGCCGACGCGCTTCTCCTTTGCGTTCGCAGCCACAGCCAGAAGGGCCGTCACGAGGGATTTGCCAACGCCGCCCTTGCCGCTCACGATGCCGATCATCTTCTTGACGTTCGAGTTCGGGTTGGCCGGGGCGAGGAGGCTCTCCGCCGTACGGCTCGCGCAGTCCTTGCCGCAGGTGCTGCAGTTATTATTACATGATTCAGACATTTTGAGGTACTCCTATCAATTATTTATTATCCTTTACGTTGAACCCCTCTCCGTCACCGCCTCCGGCGGTGCCACCTCCCCCTCAAGGGGGAGGCGAGAGGAGCGGTGATTGTATGTTCGCTTACCACTTGGCTCCCCCTTAGGGGGAGCTGTCGGCGAAGCCGACTGAGAGGGGTTACGCCGTGCCACCTCCCCCTGAGGTGGAGGCAAGAGATTTGGTATCTGCATTTGCATTTGTATTTATCCTGCCCGCGGTGCTGTCGGCAATGCTCTTTTCTGCATTTGTATTTACATTCACCTTCACCGGGTTCATCCCGCGTTCTTCGAGCGTTCCCAGGTGCACATCCAACTGGTTGTATGCGATGGTGATGCCATTTGCCTCCAGGGCGACCTTAATATTTTCAAGGAGGCGCCAATAAGCGGTAAAATGGTCGGCCTTGGAGGTCCAGGCAAGGAGCATGAGGTTCACGGAGCTTTCGCCAAGGTCGTTCAGGATGACCTCCGGCGGGCGCTCGTGCATGACCTGTGGATCCCTGGCAGCCTCCTCCAGCATGACTTTCCGTGCGAGCTGAATGTTGTCCTCGTAGGTAATGCCAACGACAAGCTCCATCAGCCAGTGGCCCTCCGCCGTCATGTTCGTGACGTGTGTGCGGAAAACCATGCCGCACGGAAGCGTGAGCGTCCGTCCGCCGCGACCGCGAAGGATGACGTGGAACATCGAGATGGAAGCCACATAGCCCTCGGTGGAAATCCCGGGGAGGATGATGTAGTCATCCACGGCAAAAGCCCGCGTCAGCATGATGCTGATTCCGCCGATGAAGTCCTTCACAATGTCCTGCGAGGCAAGGGCGATGCCGGCCGTTATGGTCGTGAATACCGCTGTGATGGTGCTGCTCTGGATGCCGATGAAGTTCACAAGGATTAGAACGAGAAAAATCCGAAACCCGAAACGAAGGATGGATGTGCCGTAGAGAAGGCCAGAAGTATCCAGGTCATTGTTTTTTTTCTTCGCATTCCCCATGATCCGTTCGACGATACGGTCGATCAGCTTGCAGGCCAGCACATAGACGATAATCGAGATGGCGAGCTTAATGAGGAAGCCAGCCACGTCGCCGAGGGAGACGCCGAAAAGCTTGCTGAAAGCATCGCCGAGCGAATCGAGTTTTAAAGTCTTTAAGATGACATCAATATTCATTTTTAAATTCCAAAGCTCCCTTACTTCCCATACCCCGCGATCAGATCAGCCGCACCTTCAGCACGCCGGAAATCTTGCGGAGGCCTTCGAGGGTGGAGTCATCCACCTCCCCGTCCACGTCCATCAGGCTGTAGGCGTACTCGCCGCGGCATTTGTCAGCGAAGTTGGCAATGTTGATATTTGCCTCGCCGAGAACGCGCGTATACTGGGCAATCATATTTGGCACATTCAGATGCAGAATGCCGATACGCGCCTGGCCGGACTTCATGCCGAGGTCGCAGGCCGGATAGTTCACGGAGTTCTTGATGTTCCCATTTTCCAGATAATCACGAAGCTCCTTGACGGCCATAACCGCGCAGTTGTCCTCGGACTCGACCGTGGAGGCCCCAAGATGCGGAATCACGAGCGTGTTCTTCGCGTTCGCGACGGCGGGCGTCACGAAATCGGTGACGTACTTGCTGACCTTCCCGGTGGACAGGGCCTCGATGAGGGAGCTTTCCTCGACCAGGGCGTCCCGGGCGAAGTTGAGGAGGACGACGCCGTCCTTCATCAAGGCAAATGCCTCCTTGCCGATCATTCCCTTGGTATCGTTGGAGAGCGGGACGTGGATGGTCACGTAGTCGCAGTCACGATAAATGTCCTTGAGGTCGGTGACGTGGCGGATGTTGCGGGAAAGGTTCCAGGCCGCGTTCACGGAAATGAACGGGTCGTAGCCATAGACGTCCATCCCGAGATTGACGGCGGTGTTGGCGACCATGACGCCGATTGCGCCGAGGCCGATGATGCCGAGCTTCTTGCCGCTGATCTCGTGGCCGGCGAACTGTTTCTTCTGCTTCTCGACCTTCTTGGCAATGTCGTCCGTCTTCTCCTGCCTCTCCAGCCACTCGATGCCGCCCACGATGTCGCGGGAGCCAAGGAGAAGGCCTGCGATGACCAGCTCCTTCACGCCATTTGCGTTCGCGCCCGGCGTGTTGAAGACCACGATGCCCTTCTTTGCGCAGACATCAAGCGGGATGTTGTTCACGCCGGCGCCCGCGCGGGCGATGGCGGCCAGCTTATCGGAAAACTCCATTTCCTTCATATTTGCGCTGCGCACAAGTATCGCGTCGGCATCCGGCGTGTCCACGGCCTGGTAGTTTTCGTCAAAGTAATCGGTTCCAACAGCGGCAATATTATTCAGGCAATGATAGGTAAACATTTTTTCCTCCTAACTAACACTTGCGGGCATTTTTCGTACGGCGAAACCGTCAGCTGCCCTCAATCCTTTAGATTTCAATATCGTCCTGGTCGAAGACCTCCTCGTTCGAGCGGCCGGCCGGGACCATCGGGAAGACCATGTCGTCGCGGTCAATCTGGCAGTCAATAAGGACAGGCCCGTTCGTCGCGAGCGCCTCGGCGATGACGGCGGGCGCCTCCTCGCGCGTAGTGATGCGAAGGCCCTTGACACCCAGCCCTTCGGCTACCTTCACGAAGTCCACGCCGTCATCGAGGACGGTCGCGGAGTACCGCTCGCCGTAGAACAGATGCTGCCACTGGCGCACCATGCCAAGGACGTGGTTGTTGAGGACCACCTCGATGATGGGGACCTTGCTGCGGGCGGCAGTTGCCAGCTCGTTCATGTTCATGCGGAAGCAGCCATCACCGGCAATGTTGATGACCGTCTTCTCCGGACGACCGTATTTTGCGCCGATGGCCGCGCCGAGGCCGTAGCCCATCGTGCCGAGGCCGCCGGAGGTGAGGAATGTGCGCGGCTCCGTATAATCGTAATACTGCGCAGCCCACATCTGGTGCTGGCCCACGTCGGTCACAATGATGGCCTCGCCCTTGGTCTGCCGGCAAAGCTCTTCAATGACAAATGGCCCGGTCAGGGTCGTCTCGTCGTAGCGGAGCGGGTGCTTCTCCATGTTGGCAGCCACCCTCTGCATCCACTCTTCGTGCTTTTTCTCCTCTACCCGCGGAAGCACGAGCTTTAAGGCCTCGCGAAGGTCGCCGATCACCGTCGCGTCCACCGTGACATTCTTGTTAATTTCCGCCGGATCGATGTCAAACTGTAATTTTTTTGCCTGTTTGGCAAATGTGGCCGCCTTGCCGGCAATGCGGTCGGAGAAACGCACGCCCAGTGCGATCAGGAGGTCGCATTTGTGGACGGCGTAGTTCGCAGTCTTTGTTCCATGCATACCCAGCATTCCCATGTAATGCGGGTCATTTGCCGGAAACACGCCCTTACCCATGAGGGAGTCGCAGACCGGGATGTCGGCCTTGGCCGCGAGCTCGCGGACCTCCTGGTACGCGCCGGAGGCAATTGCGCCGCCGCCCACGAAGATCATGGGCTTTTCCGCCTCGTTGATGAGCTCGGCGGCTCTTGCGATGTCCTCCTCCCGAATCGTCTCGGTCTTCGGCGCAACCTGTTCCGGCTCCTTCTTGGTATATTCCGTGACGGCCGCCGTCACGTCCTTCGTGATATCCACGAGGACCGGGCCGGGACGGCCGCTACGCGCGATGCGGAAGGCCCGGCGGATGGTGTCCGCGAGCATGTTCACGTCCTTCACAAGAAAGCTGTATTTCGTGATGGGAACAACGATGCCGGCAATGTCCACCTCCTGGAAGGAGTCCTTGCCAAGAAGCGGCGTCCCGACGTTGCAGGTGAAGGCGACCAACGGAATGGAATCCATGTAGGCCGTCGCAATGCCCGTGACAAGATTCGTCGCGCCCGGGCCGGAGGTCGCGAGGCAAACACCGACCTTGCCCGTCGCGCGGGCGTAGCCGTCCGCCGCATGGGAGGCTCCCTGCTCGTGGCTTGTCAGAACGTGGTGAATTTCCGGATGCTTGTACAGGGCATCGTAGACATTGAGAATCGTCCCTCCCGGATACCCGAAGACGGTATCCACGCCCTGTTCCTTCAGGCACTCGATGACGATTTCCGAACCGGTAAGCTTCATATCTATTTTCCTCCTTCTGGGATTAGTTCTTCGGAATCTCCAGAACCGCGCCGCGGCTGCCGGAGGTGACCATCGCCGCGTAGCGGGCAAGGTACCCGGTCGTAATCTTCGGCTCGCGCGGCTGCCAGGCGGCCTTCCGCCTTGCCAGCTCCTCGTCGCTCAACTTGACATTGAGGGACTTCTCCGGGATGTTCACGCAGATCGTGTCGCCTTCCTCGATGAGGGCGATCGGACCACCAACGGCCGCTTCCGGGGAAATGTGTCCGATGGAGGCTCCGCGGGAGGCGCCGGAGAAACGGCCGTCCGTGATGAGCGCGACGGAGGAGCCAAGGCCCATGCCCGCGATCGCGGAGGTCGGATTCAGCATCTCGCGCATGCCCGGGCCGCCTTTCGGGCCCTCATAGCGGATGACCACGACGTCGCCGGGGTTAATCTTCCCGCCGAGGATGGCCTCGATGGCATCGTCCTCGCTATCGAAGACCCGCGCCGGGCCCTCGTGCACCATCATCTCGGGAACGACCGCGCTCTGCTTGACCACGCCGCCCTCCGGGGCGATGTTGCCGGAGAGAACCGCAAGGCCGCCCGTCAGCGAGTAGGGATTCTCGACCGGGCGTATGACCGCCGGGTTGCGGTTCAGGGCATTCTTGATGTTCTCACCGACGGTCTTTCCGGTGACGGTCAGGCAGTCAAGATCAAGGAGGCCAAGCTTCGAGAGCTCGCGCATCACGGCGTACACGCCGCCCGCCTCATTGAGCTCGTCCATGTAGGTATGGCCCGCCGGGGCAAGGTGGCAGAGGTTCGGCGTCTTTGCGGAGTAATCATTTGCAATGCGCATATCCAGGTCAAAACCGATTTCATGGGCGATGGCCGGCAAATGCAGCATCGTATTGGTCGAGCAACCGAGGGCCATGTCCACGGTGAGCGCGTTCCGGATGGAGCGCTCGGTAATGATATCGCGCGGGCGGATGTTCTTGCGGTAGAGCTCCATGACAGCGTTGCCGGCGTGCTTTGCAAGGCGGATGCGGGCGGAGTAGACCGCCGGGATCGTACCGTTGCCGCGAAGCCCCATGCCGATGGCCTCGGTAAGGCAGTTCATGCTGTTCGCGGTGTACATGCCGGAGCAGGAGCCGCAGGTCGGGCAGCCGAACTCCTCGTACTCGTCGAGCTGGTCCTGGTCGATCTTGCCGGCCTGGAACTCTCCCACCGCCTCAAAAATGCTGGAGAGCGAGGTGCGGCAGCCCTTGACATGGCCCGGGAGCATCGGCCCGCCGCTCACGAAGACGGTCGGGATGTTGAGCCGCGCGGCCGCCATGAGAAGGCCGGGGACGTTCTTGTCGCAGTTCGGGATGCAGACCATCGCGTCGAACTGGTGCGCCAGCGCAAGGGCCTCGGTGGAGTCCGCGATGAGGTCGCGGGTCACAAGGCTGTACTTCATGCCAATGTGGCCCATCGCAATACCGTCGCAGACCGCGATGGCCGGCACCATGACCGGGTAACCGCCCGCCTCCGCGACGCCGAGCTTGACGGCCTCGCAGAGCTTGTCAAGGTGCATGTGCCCCGGCACGATCTCGTTGTAGGAGCTGATGATGCCCACAAGCGGCTTTTCCATCTCTTCCTTCGTTACACCCAGCGCGTTCCAGAGGGAACGGTGGGGAGCCTGCTGCAGGCCCATCTTCACTCGCTCACTTCGCATTTGTGCATCCTCCCTTTTCTCAAAACGGGCTGCCCTGCATTTGCCAAATACAGGCACGGGCAGGCAAATGAAATCGCTTCATTATTATTATTTAATACGGTGTGGAAAAACCAGAGAAAGCTTATCCACACATCATAATTTCCAATAGTACCGCAAAAGTAAAGATTTTTCAACCATAAAGATTTTTTAAATATAAAAAATAGGGGCTGTGAAAAAATGAGATTGTAAAAATCTCAGGCTTTCACAGCCTCTTTTTCTATACGCCTATTTCTATGTATTTTTTGATA
>CADCQU010000178.1 GCA_902803635.1 uncultured Lachnospiraceae bacterium
TCGAATGCTTTGTACGACAGCCCCTTCTTTTTCTGTCTTCATCATTGAACATCTCGCTCCACCTGTCATTCTGAGCGAAGCGACGCCTCAGTGTGCAGAAAACAGTCCAGTGGACTGTTTTCTGTAAGAATCCCTCCGGCTTTCTACCCCGTTTTATAAAACCTCGTAGCATTTATTCAATCGTACGTTCGATTTAGTACAAAACCGTAACGAAATTTTTCTAATATTTTTTTATTTCTTAACATTTCTGTAACATTTTTGATGTATAAATTTAATTGTGCGCGTGCGAAGAGCATTTGCATAAGGATTTAAATGTTTTACGGCTGATTTTCACAGGGATTTCACCTACAAAAACAGAAAATTGGTGTTTTCGTAGAAAATGCGTCCCAGTGAAAATAACTCTTGCCAATGTAGCCTTTCTGTGACATAATGTAACAGAATTGTAAAAAACGGAAATTACTTCCGTACTTCTTCGGGACAGCATTTGCCAATGCTTCCCCAGGAAGACAAGTCATTTATGGAGAAGCCTATTTTATGAAGAAAAGAATTGTTAGCTTATTGCTTGCAGCGGTCATGATAATCTCGTTCGTGACCCCGACCTTTGCGGATCACGAGTCGGATGTCCGGTCGCAGCAGGCGGTGGCGCAATCGGCTTTGGACAGCACCATGTCTCAGATTAACGTGGATGCCGGCATCTCCGCCTCCCTCGACGCCGAGATCGACGATCTCGACACCCAGGCGGTGAACCTCATGGCTTCCATCGATATTCTGGAGTCCGATATCGCCAACGCCAAATCTGAAATCAAGAAAACGAAGAAACTCCTCAAGGCTGCCAACGAGAAGAAGGACGCCCAACACGAAGGCATGAAGGCCCGTATCCAGTACCTCTACGAGAACGGGCAGAGCCTTTCCTTCCTCTCCTACCTGCTGAGCGCGGACGATCTCGAGGATTTCCTGAACCGTGTTTCCTACACGCAGGACCTCAGCCAGTACGACCGCGACCAGCTCCTCGTCTACGAGGAGAGCATCCGGGAAATCGAGAAGATCCAGTCCGATCTTGAGAATTCCAAATCTATCCTGGAGGAGGAGAAGAACAATCTGGACGAGCAGCATGTCGCTCTGGAGTCACTTCTTTCCGAGAAGAAGGAACAGTCCAAAAACTACAAGGCCGAGGTCGAAGCTCTTCGCGTCCGTGCCGATGAACTGAGTGCGCAGATTGCCGCCCAGAACGCCGAGCTCCAGCGGATCGAGGAAGAAAAACGCCTCGAAGAGGAGCGTCGTCGCAAGGCCGAGGAAGAGGAACGCCGTCGCCAGGCTGAGGAAGCCGAGCGCAAGCGCCAGGAGTCTGAAGCCGCCGAGAAGGCCCGTCTTGAGTCCGAGGCCGCCGAAAAGGCAAGGTTAGAGGCCGAGGCTGCTGCCGAAAAAGCAAGGTTAGAGGCCGAGGCCGCTGCCGAAAAGGCTCGCCAGGAAGCCGAAGCCGCTGAGAAGGCCAAGAAGGAAGCCGAGGAGAAGGCACGCAAGAAAGCCGAAAAGGCTGCCAAGGAAGCTGCCGAAAAGGCCGCCAAAGAGGCCGCCGAGAAGGCCGCCGAAGCGGAACGCGCCCGTAAGGAAGCCGAGGAGGCTGCCCAGCGTGCAGCGGAGGAGGAAGCCGCAAGGCAGGCTGCCGCTGAGGAGGCTGCCCGTCAGGCCGCTGCCGAGGAGGCCGCCCGTCAGGCCGCCGAGGAAGCCGCCCGCCAGGCCGCTGCGCAAAGTTCCGCTGCTGCAGTTGCGGATTCTTCCGTAGCCCCGACCGCCACTCCGGTTCCCGCAACGCCGACCCCGACCCCGACGACGGCTCCGCAGACGACCGGCGCCTACTCTGACGGACGCGCCCTCGGTGCCGCCGCCAGAGGAAATGCCTTCTACCAGTCCACGGGCTGCATGTACCAGACGAACGAAAAGCCGGGTCCCGACCCCGCTTACGCCACGAATAACGCCAGCATCGGCGTACAGATTGCCGACTTCGCCGTCCGGTACAACGGAATTCCGTACAGGACCGGCGGCACGAACCTCAACGATGCTTGCGACTGCAGCGGCTTCGTCACCGGCGTCTACCGTAACTTTGGTGTCGATCTCAACGGCGACCCCTGGATGCAGATGAAATTCGGTCGTGAGGTTTCCCTTGCGGAGATTCAGCCCGGTGACATCGTCATCTACGCCGGACATTCGGCCCTCTACATCGGCAACAACACGATCATCAACGCCAGTGACTACAACGTGGGCGTGGTCATCCGCACCCCGGTCACCTACCGCCAGATCCTGACCATCCGGAGAATCTTCGGATAACGGCATAGAAACTATAAGCATCCGAAAAGCGAGGCATTTGCCTCGCTTTTCTTGTATGTTTTCTTGTATGAAGAGCCTCTTTGTGATACTATTGAAAAACATTGTTCGGATGTCATAACACCCAATTCACGGATCGCTTCGTTCTTTTGAAAAGCAGGTATGCCATGCAGTTTAATTCCATCGATTTCATGCTCTTCTTCCCCATCGTCCTGGCCGTCTACTTCCTCATCCCCCGGAAGGCCCGGATGTACTGGCTTCTTCTGGCAAGCTATTATTTCTACATGAGCTGGAACGCGGTCTATGCCCTCCTCATCGGGGGGTCCACCGTAATCACCTACGCGAGCGCCCTGCTGTTTGTGCGCTTTACCAAATCCGGAGACGGCGTAAAGAAGAAGCGGGCCGTCCTCGTCGCCTGCATTTGCATCAACCTCGGCATCCTCTTCCTCTTTAAATACGGGAATTTCTGCATCGATTCCGTCAACCGTCTCCTGGCGCAGATCGGAATCTGCGCCATCCCTCACCGCTTTGACTTCCTCCTGCCGGTGGGCATTTCCTTCTACACCTTCCAGGCCCTCGGCTACATGATCGACGTCTACCGGGACGATGTGGAGGTGGAGCGAAACATTTTCCGCTACGCCCTCTTCGTCTCGTTCTTCCCTCAGCTCGTCGCCGGGCCAATTGAGCGTTCGAAGAACCTTCTTCGGCAAATGCGCGGCATCGAGTCCATCAACCTCTGGAACGCGCGCCGGGTGGCCTCGGGAGCCATCCTCATGGTCTGGGGGCTTTTCACGAAAATGGTCATCGCCGACCGGGTCTCCATTCTCGTCGACACCGTTTTCAACAACTACCGGATGTACGGCAGCACGGAACTGATCGCCGCCGCCATCGGGTTCGCCCTGCAGATTTACTGCGATTTCGGAAGCTACTCCATGATCGCCATCGGCTCCGCGAGGATTATGGGCTTCGACCTCATGGAAAATTTCAAGGCTCCTTATTTCGCCCGGAGCATCCGAGAGTTCTGGAGTCGCTGGCACATCTCGCTAAGCACCTGGTTCCGGGATTACCTCTACATCCCGCTCGGCGGCAACCGGAAGGGAAGGCTCCGCAAGGCCTCCAACACGATGATTGTCTTCCTTGTGAGCGGCCTCTGGCACGGCGCAAGCTGGACCTTCGTCGTCTGGGGCGGCATCCACGGCCTCTACCAGGTCGTTGGCGACCTCACCAGACCGCACCGTGAGAGGGCGGTCCGCCGGCTCGGCATCCGGACGGAGTGCTTCAGCTGGCGGCTTCTGCAAATGCTGCTCACCTTTGCATTTGTGACCTTCGCCTGGATCTTCTTCCGCGCGGACTCGCTCACGGATGCCCTCCGCTACATCCAGAGAATCTTCGTGAAGCCCACCCCCTGGAGCCTCTTCAACGACGGACTCTACAGCCTCGGCCTAGGTCGTCCGGAGATGAACATCCTCGTTCTCTCCGTCGTCGTCCTCCTTCTGGTCGACCTCATCCGTGTCCGGAGGCAAATGACTCTCGACGCCTTCCTCTTTTCGCAGAACATTTGGTTCGAGTGGCTGGTCGTCGTGGGCCTCATCCTCGCGATCCTCACCTTCGGGGAGTACGGCCCCGCATTTGACGCAAAGCAGTTTATCTACTTCCAGTTTTAGAGGCAGGAACATGAAAAAATCGATTCTTCGCATCCTTTGCTTTCTCGCCGTTCTCCTCATAGCCCTCGGGTGTTGGAACATCATATTTAAGCGGAAGGACGGGGACGGCATTTATGATTTAAAAAAGTATTACGAGCTGGAAAAGAATACCGTCGACGTGCTGATTCTGGGAAGCAGCCATGCCTTCGAGAATTTCAACACCGGGACGCTCTGGGACGAGGGCGGCCTTTCCAGCTTCATCCTCGGCGGCTCCATGCAGCCCATGTGGAATACCTACTATTTCCTGAAGGCGGCACTAAAGACCCAGACCCCGAAGCTTATCCTTCTGGAAGGTTATGCCACCTCCTTCACCGACGACTACAGCAAGGACAGCCACATTATCAAAAACACCTTCGGCCTTCCCTGGTCGCCCGACCGAGTGGACGCGGTGAAGGCCAGTGCCCCAAAGGAGCGTTGGGCGGACTTCCTCCTCTCCTACACGCAGTACCACACCCGCTACAAGGAGCTTTCGCGGGCGGATTTTGCGCCCAACCAGGGGAACCCCCTCTTCCGCGATTGGAAGGGCTTCGGCTGCTCCATGCAGACGACGCCGCTGACAGCCCTGGATCTAAGTTCGGTCACGGAAAGCCTCCCCCTCTCCGAAAAGACGGAGAAATACTACCGTGCCACCCTGCAGCTGGCCGCAGACGCCGGCATTCCCATCGTGGTCCTCGTCGCCCCCTTCACGGCCATCTCGCCGGACCAGGAGCGATACTTCAACCGCGCCGGGGAGATTGCCGCCGAGCACGGGGCTTCCTACCTGAACTGCAACCTGCTTTTGGACGAGATAGGTATCAATTATGCAATGGATGCGGCGGATACGGAGCATTTGAATTACAGAGGGAACCGTAAATTTACAAGCTATGTACTCCGTTACCTGAAGAACCGCTACGAGCTGGCAGACCACCGGGGGGACGACCGCTACGCGACCTGGCAGAAAAATGCGGACTACGTCCGGCAGATCATCGCAAACCAGGAGCTTACCGAATGCACGGAATTCGCGGATATCCTTCCAAGACTGCAAAACCCGGCCTACTGGGTCTTCGTCTCCACCGCCGGCTCCTGTGACCCGCTTGCCTCGCCCGCAAGGGAACTGCTAAAGGACATGGGCATCCCCGCCGGGGAGGCGAGCATCCTCTGCCAGCTTCAGGGCGGTGCCGTCCTCTGGCAGGCCTCCGACGAAAACGGTCGGGAGCTCTACCTTCGGACGGAGCCCCACGATTTCCACCTGCGGCAGTCATTCGACGACACGAAGGTGAGCAATACCGTCGTGATGGACAGACAGACCTATGCGAAGGTGGACAGCGGGATCAACATCGTCGTCTACGACACGCTGAGCGAAAAAATCGCGTCAAGCTTCGGGCTGGACGCGGAAAACGGGTATGCGATCGTGCGGTAAAATGCCAAACAAATAGGGTAGAGGGAGGCGATAGCCGAACCTCTACCCCTCTCGCGAGCCGCGTGCTGCCGAAGGCAGCAGTATTCCTTTCGCGGCTCTGTGAATAGAAGAAAGCGGCATGGCCACGGGGGCCATGCCGCTTTCCTTATTTGCACCTTAACTTAGGAGCTGTTCGAAAATAACTTAGGAAAGATGCGAAGTATAAATTTCGTCCTGCAAGGCGGAGGATGGAGGCGATGCGGGCA
>CADCQU010000179.1 GCA_902803635.1 uncultured Lachnospiraceae bacterium
ACGTAGATCGTCGGAGCCACATTTTTCTTGGTAATCTCAAGATTCACGGAATCCTTCGTCAGCTTGATTTCCGGAATCTGGAATACGTACACCTGGAACGCGCTCTTGTTGCCGTTCGGAAGCGTGGCGACAAAGGTCGCGGTTCCGGGGTTCTTGAAGCTTACGGCAGCCTTCGACGTATAGCTGTTCATCGCGACGCCCTCGCCAATCGTGGCGATGGATTCGTCGGAGCTCGACCATACGATGTCGTCCGCATCGAACTCGCCGTTGCCTGAAATCTCTGCAGAAAGGCTTGCGCCTACCTCGCCGACAAAGGCGACCGGCAGATTGGCCTCCCCGCCCATGCGCGAAAGGAGCGCGTCGGCAACGAGGCTGCTGAGCGTGAACATCCGGGTCACGTGCACATACTGCTGGCGGGCATCGACGACGTTGAAGATGATGTACAGCGGCTCAACCGCCGGATCCTCCTCCGAATACACCTTTACACGGCAGGTGCCGACGGTATTCACATAGAGAGTATCATCCTCAATCTCGGCAATATCCGAACCCTCGACCAGCTCGTAGTTGGCCTCAGAGCCATCCGACAGGACGGCAATGCTCGGAAGGTAAACCTCCGGCTGCTGGCTACTTTCGGTAATCTGGATTTCCTGGACAACCTCCTGTCCCTCAACCAGAACAACCGAAGCCGGGCCGTCAATCGTGATCGCATGCTGCGCCGTAGCGCCATTCGGAAGCTTCGCCGTCACGATGATCTGGCCGGGAGCCTTGGCAAGGAGAGTGAGGCGCTTGCCGTTGCCAGTCCACTGCACCAGTTCCTCGTTCTCGACGGACCACGTAATATCGGAAGCCTGGTAGGTCTTCCCATGCTCGTCCTCATCGATCTTGACCCTGATCTCCTTGCTCTCCCCAACGTTCATCGTCACCGGGGAGTGCAGTTCCGGATCGAACTTAATCTTGGCGTAGTTCCCCATCTCGTCCGTCAGGGTCACAATGACAATCACAGGTTCCGCATCCACCGAATCATCGGCAGGGCTGATCCTGACCCTATAGGAACCGGCCATGTAGAACTCCACCACGGTGGAGTAATAAGGAGCACGAAGAATACCACGGTCGCCATAGTATCTCCAGCCGTCGGTCGGGGTAATCTCCACCTTAAGATCGGTGTACTCCGCGTTCTTCAGCTCGAAATAGTCCGCAAAATCCACGACCTGCGTCGGATTTGCATCCGTCAGCGAAAGCTTAAGCTCCACTGACGGCTCGCCAGTCGTCTTCGGGGCGATGTACGGCGTCGGGGTCGGCGTCGGCGTCGCGGTCGGTACCGGCGTTGCGGTCGGTACCGGCGTCGCGGTCGGGGCCGGCGTCGCGGTCGGGGCCGGCGTCGCGGTCGGCGTCAGGTTGCTTTTCACCGTGAACACGATGTACTTCGCAGCCACATTGCTATTGGTTTTCGAAGTCACCTTCACGTAAAGCGAACCGGGAGCAAAGAACTCAACAATGTCTGCTTTTGTGTTCTTAAAGCTTCCGACAGTTCCCTCGCCCTCCTCGATTTCGAAATTGGGTTCAGATCCATCGCTGATGGAAGCAAGGTTCGAAAGAAGGACGGTCGGCCTCGGAACAGCGTCCGTAAGCACGACGGTCTCTTTCCTTGTCTCGACCCCATTGAGGTCAACGTAAGGCGTCGGTGTCGGCTCCGGTGTCGGCTCCGGTGTCGGCGTAACTTCTATCGCCTCCTCCGGAATACCCGCAAGCTTTTCCTCCTGCGTGGTCGATGCCTCTGCCTTTGTCAGTGAAGTTACCGGGATCAGTGTCAGGATCATGGCGATGGCCAGAACCCATGACAGAATCCTCATAGGAATCGTTTTTCGACTTCCTATCATATCTAACCCTCCCTTACTAAAGGATATGCTGGGCGAAAATGCTTCCTTAATATAATATGGAAGAAACTCGTCAAGTATCCCTATAAAGGGATGCCGCCTCGTCCCTCCATAGAATACGCTCGCTGCATTTTCGTCCGTGGTCTAGTCGTTCCAAAAGGTCTCGGGTTGGCTTCCCTGCCCGTCCCGTTTTAATCGGGATTGGCAGGAGTGCCGTCTTCTGGGTCTGCCCGGAACGACGGGCTGCATGTATGTGCGGAGCCATTTGCCGGCAAATGCCGGTTCACGACTCTCGCCACGGACAGGGCTGTCCCTGCCCGGTTGTCAGGAATGCCCGGCGGAAGGCAGTCCGCCCGGCAAATGGAAACGAAACATGGAACCCCTTTCGTCTCCTGAAAATGTGGCAAAAACCCGCTGTGGCTCCCCAATGGAGACCTCTCCCCTATGCGAATTTTGCCGGAAACGGGAGGGCCAGGCCCCCCACGCGCCTGTTTAGGCAAATGGGGACAGAATCCCACATTCTTTTCTTTTATATCATAAAATGAGGTCTTTGAAAAGTAAGTTTTTTGAGATTTTTCATACAAATAATTTTGAAAAAGGCGACCCCTCTCCGTCACGGCTTCGCCGTGACACCTCCCCCTCAAGGGGGAGGCAAGAGGAGTGGCGGTAGTTTGGGAAAAAATTGGCGGCCCCACGCAAGAAATACGTGGTGCCGCCTGGATAGGAACGAGTTTCTTCTATTATATATACAAGTAGCAGAGGAAGAACCGCAAGGCATCTTTCGTCGCGCGAAAGCTCAGTGATTCCTGTAATAATTAATGAGGCAACCGTCGATGATAATGGTGCGCTCGTCGTCGGTGAGGTCGCCGAGGGCCATGGTGAAAGCGATGATCCCATCTGCGGTCACGGCAAAGGCCTCGATTTCGGGGGCCTTCTCCTCGATTGCCTTGCGGATGCCCGGCAGGAAAATGTAGTCGCCATTTGCAAAGGGAAGCTCGCCGGCCGGGACGAGGAGCGGCAGCATGCCCCAGTTGATGAGGTTCGAACGGTACCGCTTCGTCGCGTACTCGAAGGCGATATTTGCCCAGCCGCCGAGAACCTTCTGGCACGAGGCGGCCTGCTCGCGGGCGGAGCCGTCACCCGGCTTCACCGCGAAAATCGTCGAGCCGATGCCGGTATTTGCCATCGTGGCAGCCGGCCAGAGCTTGTGAACCTTCTCGAAGGCGGCTTCCGTCTCCGCAAAGGCCAGACGCACGGCCCCGCGGACGGCCGCCTCGCCGATGCCGATGGCCTCGGCCGCCTGCACCGCTGCCTGGGAAGCCTCCGGAAATGCCTCGCGGACGCTTTCCCTGGCGGCAATGCCCTTCTCTCGGGCAAGCTCGGCCGCCTGGACCTCCTTCGCGCGGCCGACATAGGCCGGGTCCTTCCGGGAGAGCGCGAAGCTCGCAAGCTTCAGGGGGTTCGAGCGGTAGGACGAGGTCTCGCCGGAGGGGATGAGCTCGTCGGTGGTGGTCACGGGATCGTGGATCTCGGAGACGACTTTTAAGAGAAGGTTCTCGGTCAGGGCCGGCATCGCGGGCCAGTCCTTGATGTTCGGGCCAAACTGGATTTCGGCCTCCGGGTCGGCCACGCCGTGGCTGTCGAAGACGCGGTTCTCGTAAATCCGGCCATCAAAGAAGTACTTCGGGTTCGAGAAGGTACCATCGAAGTACTCGGCCGAGGTGAGAACGCCCTGGTTCGCGGCGGTCGCGGCGATGGAACGCGCATCCATGAGCGCGACGTGGGAAATCTGCCCCTCCTGGACCTTCGAACCCTCGCGGTTCGGGAAGTTCCGGGTCGAGTGGCGGATCGAGAAGGCGTTATTTGCCGGCGTATCGCCCGCGCCAAAGCACGGTCCGCAGAAGGCGGGCTTGACGACCGCGCCGGTCGCCAGAAGATCCGCGAAGACGCCATTTTTCACAAGCTCCATGTAGATGGGCATCGAGGCCGGATAGACGTTGAGCGAGAAGGTGCCCGAGCCGATGCTCTTTCCGCGCAAAATGTCAGCCGCGTCGCAGATATTCTCAAAGCCGCCGCCCGCGCAACCCGCGATAATGCCCTGATCGACGTGGAACTGGCCATTTGCCAGCTTCCCGAGGAGGTCCACCTGGACCTTGTCGCCGAAGGAGACACGCGCACGCTCCTCCGTCTCGTGCAGGAGGTCGGCCGCATTTGCCAAAAACTCGTCGATCGTGTAGGCACAGCTCGGGTGGTAGGGCAGGGCGATCATGGGCTTGATAGCCGAGAGGTCCACCTCGATGAGACCGTCGTACCAGGCGACCGAGGCGGGCGTCAACGACTTGAAATCCTGCGGACGGTGGTGAATCTCGAAGTACTCGCGGGTCTTCTCGTCCGTCTGCCAAATGGAGCTAAGGCAGGTGGTCTCGGTGGTCATGACGTCGATGCCGATCCGGGTGTCCATCGAGAGGTTCGCAATGCCGGGGCCGACAAATTCCATGATCTTGTTTTTGACGTAGCCGTTTTTGAAGACCGCGCCGATGATGGCGAGTGCGACGTCCTGCGGGCCAACGCCGGGACGGAGCTCACCGGTCAGGTACACCGCCACGACCTCGGGCATTTTGATGTCGTAGGTGCGGGAGAGGAGCTGCTTGACGAGCTCGGGGCCGCCCTCGCCCATGGCCATCGTGCCGAGAGCGCCGTAGCGGGTGTGGCTGTCGGAGCCGAGGATCATCTTGCCGCCGCCGGAGAGGACCTCGCGGGCGTACTGGTGAATGACAGCCTGCATCGGCGGGACGTAGACGCCGCCGTACTTCTTCGCGGCGGTCAGACCAAACATATGATCGTCCTCGTTGATGGTGCCGCCGACTGCGCAGAGCGAGTTGTGGCAGTTGGTGAGCACGTACGACAGGGGGAACTTCTCGAGTCCCGAGGCCCGCGCGGTCTGAATGATGCCCACGTAGGTGATGTCATGGGACGTCAGGGCGTCGAAGCGAATCTTCAGGTTCTCCATGTCGCCCGCTGTGTTGTGCTGCTTGAGGATGCCGTAGGCGATGGTTCCCTCCTTCGCGTTCTCCCGGACACCGTTGTAGCTTTCGCGGATTTCCGTCCCGTGGATGAGATAGACCCCGCCCTCATGTAGTTTCATTGTGCAATCCTCCTTTTCTTGTTTCCAATAGATACCCGGCCACCAGCGACGCGATGCGGTAGGTCATTGCGTCCTCAAAGACGCGGATGTCAAGCCCCGTGGCCTGCCGATGCTTTTCGAGCCGGTAGACAAGCGTGTTCCGGTGAATGAAAAGCTGCCGCGCGGTCTCGGAAATGTTCAGGTTGTTCTCGAAAAACGTATCGACCGCAAGCTGGGTTTCGGCATCGACCGCGTGGAAATCGCGTCCCCCGGTCACCTCATTAAGGAACTTCTGGCAAATGTCCGCTGGAAGCCCGTAGAGGAGCCGGCCGAGGCCCAGGCGGTCGCTTCCGACGACATTTGTATGACTATAAAAGATACGGCAAATGGCGAGCGCTGTCAATTGTTCCCTGTAAATGCCCGGGAGCGCGGCAAGCCCTTCCGCCGGCGCGCCGAAGGCGACGCGCGCGCGGAGCATGCCCTCCGTGTTCAGCATGTCCACGACCGTATGGGCCAGCTCCTCGAAATCCTCCCGCTTCTCGCGTCCCTTGACAGGACGGAGAAGGGCGATGCTGCGGGCATCCGTCACGACGGCACAGTCGCTCCCCCCGGTCGCGAACATTTGCCGGAGAATGTCGGAGGCCGTCGCCGTGGCCGTATCCTCCGTCTCCACCGCAAAGACGCACCAGGGGACATTTTCCGGGAGACGAAGCCTTGCCGCCTCGCTCGAAAGCTCCCCCGCCATTTGCCCCGAAAGGAGCTTGCGGAAAAATTCGCGGCGGCTGTTCTTCTCACGGAAGGTGTCGAGGACGGTCTGGAGCTTTTTGGCAGTCTCCTCGGGCGGCTCATTTGCCTCGCCCGCAAGGTGGAGGCCCGTCAGCCGGTAAAGCTCCGCCTCAAGTCGCGTGATGTTTGGATCGGGCATGGAAGGGTTCCTTTCGTTGGCTGTTTTGGTTACCCGTTTAGTTTACCGCAAAATTCGGAAACTGGCAATAGGGTAGAGGGAGCAGACGCGGCTCTGTGAATACGAAAAGTTACTGTTCAGGTACCCTCGTTTTTGTCATGCTGAGGAGCGCGTCCTTCGGACATCCCAGAATCGAATCGCCTACGGCGATGCGGGAAAATGAAAAGCGACGAAGAATCCCGTCAACTTTGCGAAAAACCTTACGAGATCCTTCGCTTCGCTCAGGATGACAACGCCTTCGCGAAGCAAACCAACCTTTTTCGTAGAGCTGAACTGTAACACGAAAAACGGTGCAGCCGGAGGTAAAACCGGCTGCACCGCGTGGGCTGTTATGGATTTTTTGATCAGTCGAC
>CADCQU010000180.1 GCA_902803635.1 uncultured Lachnospiraceae bacterium
CCTCATCTACCTGTCCGCGAACAACAAGAAGTGGACCAAGAAGGGCAGCACCACCAAGACCTCGGTCAGCATTTCCAAGCTCACGGGTGGAAAGAAGATCTACGTCAAGGTCATCGCGGTCAACCAGTACGGTGTAAGCAGCGCCGCCAGCGCGGTGAAGGCTGTGACGGTGAAGAAGTAAGTGAAATAGGGTAGAGGGAGGCAAATGCCGAACCTCAACCCACCCATCAGGAATAAAAAAGTCAGGCATTTGAGGGCTGCAAACCAACAAATGCCTGACTTTTTGATATGAGAAACTTCGAATGCCTATTGCGAGTTACTATTAGGACAGGGAGTTTTCCTGACAATATGATATATAAGCTTTTTCAAGCAATAAGAAATCACAGGAGTTTTTGTATAAGGTTTCATCAAAGGAAGCAGTATTTCCAGCTTGTAAGGCTTCGATATTTTTGATGATTCTCGAATAAGTTATGGAGGCTTTTCTTGCAATTGCATCTCTGTTTCGTCTGCAAAAGGCAAGTTCTTTTGAAGTTTTGACTTTTTTATTCGTATCGAAGGAGTTGATGTCAACTTTTTGGATACATGGAAGCGGGACGGGAATCATATAATTCAATCTAAGGGAGCCTAACACCGAATGGTCTTTCTTATCTTTTAAGAGAATCAAATCTTTCTGTTGTTTACTATACGAACTAACAGGAGCAAAGTACGAGATTCCGTTTATGATAAAAACGGCTCCATACGTAAACTTTTGAAAATGACCATAGTGAACATTTGGGACGCAGGTAAATCCCCTTTTGGCAAGTTCGATTGATTTTAAGTAATCAATATATTCTGGAGAAACATAATAAAAGTATAAGTTCATAATGAAAACCGTCCTTGAATATAATTAAGCGGGAAGACGTTTAATCTTCCCGCAAAAACTGGTTGTTTCGTCTGCCCTTTATAGTGGTGAGCACTAATCATACAGTCTACTCTTTATAGAGGTGAGCTCTAATTACACAGTCTGCCCTTTATAGCGGTGAGCGCTAATAAGATGTACAACCAAACATCTTTAATATTATTATACGTGATAGAGGGAAATTGTCAATACCTAAAAAATCTATGTGGAAGAATGTGGCAAGGAGCTATCCTCAGCTGGCATTTTCTGTGGTATACTGGGGGACGCAGCGTAAGATTAGCATAAAAAGGAGGAGGACATGTCCTGCACGACGGTTTTGGTTGGAAAGAGGGCGAGCAACGATGGCTCGACGATGATTGCCCGCACGGATGACGGGCGTTTTGACGTGAAGAAAATGGTTGTGGTCGAACCGAAAGACCAGCCGAGGAAATACAAGAGCGTGATCTCGCACGCGGTAGTGGAGCTGCCGGAGGAGCCGCTCCGCTACACGGCCTGCCCGAACGTGGATCCGAAAAAGGAGGGCATCTGGGCGGCCACGGGGATTAACGCGGCAAATGTCGGCATGACGGCGACGGAGACGATTACGTCGAACCCGCGCGTCCTCTCGGCGGACCCGCTGGTCAAATACGAGAAGGCAAATGGCCGCAAGAAGGAGGTGCCGGGCGGCCTTGGGGAGGAGGACTTCGTGGTCCTGGTGCTTCCCTATATAAGGAGTGCCCGCGAGGGGGTTCTGCGCCTTGCAGGCCTTCTTGAGAAGTACGGGACGTATGAGTCCAACGGCATCGCCTTCAACGACCGCGACGAGATCTGGTGGATGGAGACCATCGGCGGTCACCACTGGATGGCCCGCAAGGTGCCGGACGAGGCGGTCGTCCTCGCGCCGAACCAGTTCGGGATGGACTCCTTTGACCTGGAGGACGCTTTCGGGGAGCAGAAGGCCCATCTCTGCTCCGCAGACCTTCGGGAGTTCATCGCGGAAAATCACCTGGACTGCAACCAGAATAGTGGTTGGAAAAACAACAGGAACACTGCCCGGCCTTCGTCTGCAAATCAGGGAAACATTTGGAATTCTGTGAGCAACGCCGTGCAGACAGTGGCTGGGAATCAGGATAAAGCGTGGAACCCCCGCGACGTCTTCGGCTCGCGCGGCGACAGCGACCACATCTACAACACGCCCCGCGCCTGGCATATGGGAAGGTACCTTGCGTCCCGGAGCCTTCGCTGGGATGGGGCGGACCCGCGCCTGACTCCGGAGAGTGATGATCTGCCGTGGTGCCTTGTGCCGGACCGCAAGGTGGCCGTGGAGGATGTCATTTACCTCCTCTCCGCGCATTACCAGGGCACGGACTTTGACCCATATATTCACAGAGACACCGGCAAGCGCGGCATGTACCGCTCCATCGGCATCAACCGTACTGGGGTGACCAGCATTTGCCAGATCCGCCCGGAGGGGCTTTGCGGGGTTGAGTGGGTGGCCTTCGGCTCCACGACCTTCTCGGCCTTCGTGCCGGTCTACCCGAACGTTCCGCGTCTCCCGGCGTACCTCTCGAAGGTTACGGAGGACGTCTCCACCGAGAACCTCTACTGGTCGAGCCGCCTTCTGGACGCGCTTTCAGACATGGCCTACGGCGAGACCATCCGCGAGGTCGAGCGTTACCACAGTGCCGTCCTCATCGGCGGGCGGAGACGGCTCCTCGAAACCGACCGCAGGATGGCGGCCATTTGCCCCGACCCGGTGAAGGCTGGCCCGGAGGAGGCTGCGGAGCTTGAAAAAATCGCCCTCGCTGCAAATGCGGACATTTGCCAGATGGCGAAGGAGGAGACGACGAAGGCTCTCGGGACAATCCTCCAGAAGGCCAGCGAAAAAATGCGCAACGGATTCAAGCTTTCGGATAACTGAGA
>CADCQU010000181.1 GCA_902803635.1 uncultured Lachnospiraceae bacterium
CCTTCCCGACAAATGGAAACAGGATTGGCGCATGGCGATTCCACACCGAAGGATCCGCGCTCCAAATGCGCTCACAGCCCGTTTCCTTATCCCAGACCCGGCAAAGCTCCGCCCCCTTATCCGCAATCTCAACCTTCAAAACTCCATTTTCCAAAATATGCATACCTGCCACCTTTCTCTGATTAAAAATATCCTCATTTGTCATGGCCAAAGTCTCCCGGACAATTCGTTATACCTATAATAATACCTTCTATATCGAAGCGAATCAAGGGTATAACTGATAAAGATTTCTGTGAGACAGGGGACGGAGAATAAAAAGCAAGCAACAGAGGTATCATATAGCATAGAAAAATCAAAAAGCAAGCTTAAAAGTACCGAACACGTCAGTTCCCAAAAATCCGCTTTCCGTATCTGAGCAGCAGGGTTGCGAGAAGCTCACCCAGGACAAAACAGCCAAGAACCTCGCCGATACAGATGGTGAGAGCGATGATGGGAAGCGGAAGATTGACCCCATAACCATAGCGAAGCACAAAGGGAACGATCACGGTGTTGGAAATCACGGCCGGAATCGGAACCAGCCAGCGGTTTTTTCGGAGCCTGTACCCGAGCACCGCCCCAATCAGCGTAGCAAGGCTTCCGAAAATAATATCCGGAAGGATGGCTCCGCCGAGGATATTTCCAAGGAGACAGCCAACGAAAAGCCCTGGAACGGCCGCCGGAGTAAACAGCGGTAGAATGGTCAGTGCCTCCGCAATCCGCAGCTGCACCGACCCAAACGAGATCGGCGCAAATACAGAGGTCAGCACAATATAAAGCGCCGCGATGAGTCCGCTCTGCGCGATGAAAAGAACTGAAAATTTATTCTTCATAGAAACCTCCAAATGAGCAAGTAAAGCAGGAACCGCTGCTGCCCATTATAACCTTCTTCATGGTGCCTGGTTGGTGTCTTGCGAAGACAAGGGACGGTTCTCCGCTTCCTTTTCTTACCAAGAGACAGAGAACCGTCCCTGTCTCCCCTACGGAGCTTCCCGGCGCGGTTCCCTAATCCCCGGCAGGTACCGAAACCTTTTCTTATTCCCGCGTCAGGATCTCCACGAAGAAGTCCCAGAAAATATCCTCATGTATGGACATGAGGATCTGGACGGGGCGAACGCCTTCGGGCATGCCTTTGCCGGTTTCAGGATTGTTGTAGCTGTTCTTCACCCAGCTGACCGCCCTGCCGGAGTTGATGCCCGGCCGATCGTCGACGGTAAGGTACCGGGTCTGGAGATCATTGATGATCTCCGGCTTCAGGATGACCGCGGGTACGACCACGTCCCAAACGAATTTGGGCTGGGTAGGGTCGACAACGTCCTCCTTTTCAAGGAGCAGCTCCGAGATCTTATTTTTTCCCAGTTCCCGAATGCGGTCGTAAATTTCCTGTTCCATGAAAATCTGCCTCGCGAGGTCATCCGGTACCACGATCTGGCTTTTCCAGTCCGCCGCCAGACATATCTTGATGGCACGAGGATCGTAGAACCAGTTTAATTCTGCCGCAGGCGTGGCATTGCCCGGCACGTCGATATCGCCGCCCATGTAAATGATTCCCGCCGCGTCCTGGACAAATGCCGGGTCTTTCTGGATCGCGGTCGCGACATTTGTCGCGGCACCGACAGCCAGGATTGTGACCTCTCCGGGATATTTATGAACCTGCTCGCTCATGAACTCCCACGCCTCCTGCTCCAAGGCCCGGGTCTTCGGATAACCATATTCGGGTTCACTTTCAAGCTTCATGTAATCCATCGGCCGCTGATTCGGATCTGAGTACTGATCCTTTTCAAAATCCCAGTACGCGCCGCAATAATCCGGTGTCCCGTACAGCCGGTCTTCCTTCTGCATGTCCCGGAAGCCTCCGAGCGGAACATCCGTGCCCATACAGACCGGTATGTCCGATCGGCCGATCAGCTCCAGTTGCCGCAGCGCCGCGGTCGTTGCATTTGCCGCGAAAACATTACCACCGACCGTCGTAATGCCAAGAAGATCGAGCTCCCCGCTTTCGTACGCCTGTGTCAGCATAAACATCGCCGCCGCGTCATCATTTGCATACATCATATCCGTATCAAAAATCACCTTTTTCGATACGGAAACGTTTTGTTCGGCTGTCTTCGTCGGAGTCGTCTGCGAAAAGCTGCCGGTTTCAACGGAAGCCGCCGACCCTCCGCAGGCTGTGCAAGAAAAAAGAAACGTCGCCGCAAGGGATATGAGAACCCCCTTCTTTATTAATCTCATTTCCACGATCCTCCCTTCAGAAATCACTGACCGGTTACCAGACATTCGTGTTAAGGCAGGGGGACAGCTTAGCGCATTGTTCACGGGTAAATAAAGATGTGAAAAACTTTTGACAAAAAGGTAAATAAAAGATATAATAGGTATATAAAAATAATAATTTCAG
>CADCQU010000182.1 GCA_902803635.1 uncultured Lachnospiraceae bacterium
GCAGAGGAAGGTGCTTCGCACCGCAAATTTCGCGCCGGAAACGCCGTAGCGTTTCCGATGAAGTTATAGGGTATACCTTGTAAGTCCCTTCTCCCCCGTCACAACTTTGACGCCTGTCTCCCCCTTGAGGAAGGACCCCCTCGGGAGGGTGGCGCGGCTCTCCACGACGCAGTTTTCCAGCTGGGAACCCGCCCCGACAAAGACGTCGCCCAGGATGACGGCGTTGCGGATCACGCAACCCTCCTCCACGACAACGTTCTTGAAAATGACCGAGTTCTCAACGGTTCCGGAAATCACGCAGCCCGTGGAGACGAGGCTGTTTTTGACGCTGCTCCCGCCGAGGAACCTGGCCGGCGGGTTGTCGTCCTTTCGGGAGAGGACGTAGGGATACTCACGGAAGAAATACCCTCGCACCTCCGGGCGAAGAAAATCCATGTTGGTCCGATAGTAGGACTCCACCGAGGAGATGTTGCTCCAGTAGGCCTCCATCTTGTACCCAAAGATTCTCTTGATGCTCCGGTAACGGATCAGGATGTCCCGCACGAAATCCGCGCGCTCCTCCTTCGCACAGTTCTTCAGCATCTCGATGAGCTGCCGACGCCGTACGACGTAAATGCCGGTGGAGACGAGGCTTGAGCTGGCGACGGAAGGCTTCTCCTCAAATTCCCGGATTCGCCCATCCGCGTCCATGTCCAGCACCCCGAAGCGCTCGACGTCGCTGCGCTGGTAGTCCGTACAGACCACCGTGACATCTGCCCGCTTGTCGATATGATATTCTAAGACGCGCTGAAAGTCAAGCTTATATATGCCATCTCCGGAAGCAATTACAACATATGGCTCGTGACACTGCTCCAGCCAGTCCAAATTTTGCCAAATGGCGTCCGCCGTGCCGCGGTACCAGGTATTGATGGTCTTCGTGACCGTCGGCGGGAAGAGGTAAAGCCCTCCCTGCTTGCGGCCGAAATTCCACCATTTGGAGGAACTCAAATGCTCGTTCAAGGAGCGGGCGTTGTACTGGGTAAGGACCGCCACCTTCATGATGCCGGAATTTGTCATACTAGAGAGGGCGAAGTCGATGGCCCGGTAGCTCCCGGCCACCGGCATCGCGCAGACGGCCCGCTGGTTGGAAAGCTCGCGCATCCGGCTGTTGTCGCCGCCGGCGAGGATGATGCCTATGGATCTCATGCCTCTTCCTCCTTTCCGTGGCGTACGATTGCCCCGCCGGAGGGAAGCGTCCCTCCCGGATAGTCCTCCCGCCGGGTCTTACCGAGGATGGCGGTGTTGCGCCCGATGGTAACGCCCGGGGGAATGATGGAGTTCTCCCCGATGGTGACCAGCTCCGAATCGTAAACCTTCCTATTATATATGCTCTCCGCCATCTCGCCCGTGCCCACGATGGAACCCTCGCCGATGCGGACGCCCTGGGCCGCGATGACCTTGTCAAGCTTCGCCCCCCGGCCGACCACCGTCTCCTGCATGAGGATGGAGTCCTTGACAAATGCCCCGGGCCCGATGGCGACTCCGGGCCCGATGATGGAGTTCTCCACCGTTCCGAAGACCTCCGCGCCCTCGCCGATGAGGCTGTGCTCGACATTTGAACCCGCGTCAAGATACGCAGGCTGCACGATATCGCCCTTGGTATATATTTGCCAATGCTGCTCGGAAAGGTTGAGTCCGGGGATGTCGTCGAGTAGGTCCATATTTGCCTCCCAATAGGAAGTCAGCGTTCCCACATCGCGCCAGTAACCGTCGAAGCGGTAGGCGAAGATGCGAAGCCCCTTCTCCCGGCAGTAGGGGAGGACGTGCATCCCGAAGTCAAGGCCCGACTGACTCTTGAGTGCCCGGAGGGCGTCGCGGAGCACCGGCCAGCTGAAAATGTAGATGCCCATGGATGCCAGATCGCTCATCGGCTTTTCGGGCTTCTCCTGGAACTCGACGACCCGGCTCCTCTCGTCGGTCACGAGGATGCCGAAGCGCGAGGCCTCCTCCATCGGGACCCGCCGGACGGCGATCGTCACGTCCGAGCGGCTTGCGCGGTGGAAGCCCAGAAGGCGCTCGTAGTCCATCTTGTAAATGTGATCGCCCGAGAGGATGAGGACGTAGTCCGGGTTGTACTGCTCCATGAACTCCAGGTTCTGGTAAATGGCATTTGCCGTGCCCGTGTACCAGTCCGTGTTCTCGATCTTCTCGTAGGGCGGAAGGATGGTCACGCCGCCCTCGTTCTTGTCAAGGTCCCAGGGAATGCCGATGCCGATGTGGGTGTTGAGCCGAAGCGGCCGGTACTGGGTCAGAACCCCGACCGTGTCAATGCCGGAATTGACACAGTTGCTCAGCGGAAAGTCGATGATCCGGTATTTCCCGCCGAAGGACACCGCCGGCTTCGCCACGTTGTCCGTGAGAACCCCGAGCCGGCTGCCCTGGCCGCCGGCCAGGAGCATGGCAATCATCTTTTTTTTCATCATTTTTTGGTTTGTTTCCTCCTGTCTATCAAAACTTTTGTCCTTTCGGTCGCGCCTTGCCGAGGCGATTGGCCTTCGCAACCATATTTGTAAATATATATTCTTTACTTTCCCAAAAAACCCATATTTTCACGTATTTTTACGCATATAGTATACCACATGCCCCTGTTTTCGCAACCGCTAATTCTTCCATTTTTTTAGCAAATTACTGCCATCGATTTCCCCCTTTCGACAAATCCAAGGATTGCATTTTGGGGGACTTGGTTCTATAATAGTAGAAATTGCGCAAAAGGAGTAATCTTACTATATGTACCAGATAGATTTTCAAAAACCGCTGCACATCCACTTTATCGGCATCGGCGGTATCAGCATGAGCGGCCTTGCCGAGGTGCTCCTGGGGGCCGGTTTTACGGTGTCCGGCTCGGATGCCCAGGCTTCCTCCCTGACCGAGCGCCTGCAGAGCCTTGGGGCCGTCATCTACATCGGCCAGCGGGCGGAAAATATCACGGACGACACAGAGCTCGTGGTCTACACGGCCGCCATCCACGAGGATAATCCCGAGCTTGCAGCCGCAAAAGCCAAGGGCCTCCCGCTCCTTACCCGCGCAGAGCTCCTGGGGGAGATCATGGCAAATTACCCGGCCTCCATCGCTGTTTCGGGCACGCACGGGAAAACCTCGACGACCTCGATGCTCTCCCACATCCTCCTTACGGCAAATCTCGACCCGACGATTTCCGTGGGCGGCATCCTCCCGTCCATCGGCGGTAACATCCGTATCGGCGGCCCGGAGGTCTTCCTCGCGGAAGCCTGTGAGTACAAGAACAGCTTCCTCTCCCTTGCGCCGAAAATCGGCATCATCCTCAACGTGGACGCCGACCACCTCGACTTCTTCAAGGACCTCGACGACGTCGCGGCCTCCTTCCGGAAATTTGCTGAAAAAATCCCGGCGGACGGCACCCTCGTCATCGGCACGCAGACCTACCAATTGGAGACGATCCAAAAGGACCTCCCCTGCCGTGTTGTCACCTTCGGCCCCGGCGGAGACTACGATGCCGTTCGTCTTGCATTTGACAAATGCGGCTTCGCCGCGTTTGACCTTCTTGTTAGGGGACAGCCCTCGGGCCGGATCGAGCTTCGGGTTCCCGGAGCGCACAACGTGCAGAACGCCCTGGCGGCCATCGCCGCCTCCGAGGCGCTTGGCATCGCGCTTCCGGACATCGCCGCCGGCCTTCTTGCCTACACCGGCGTCGACCGCCGCTTCCAGTTCAAGGGAACCATGGACGGGGCGGAGGTCTTCGACGACTACGCCCACCACCCGACGGAGATCAACGCCACCCTCAGAGCGGCAAATGTGCGTCCCCACAAGGAGATTTGGGTGGTCTTCCAGCCGCACACCTACTCCCGCACGAAGACCCTGCTTTCGGAATTTGCCGACTCCCTCGCCAAGGCCGACCACGTAATCCTTGCGGACATTTACGCGGCCCGCGAGACGGACGACCTCGGCATCTCCTCCAAAATTCTCGCAGACGCCGTGGCGGAGCACGGAACCGACGCCCGCTACCTCGCCACCTTCCCGGAAATCCGCGATTACCTCCGCGCAAAGGTAAAGCCCGGCGACACCATCCTCACGGTCGGCGCCGGCAGCATCACCAACCTCGGGGAACTGCTGGTGGAGAAGGAAGAAGAAAAGTAAACCACATTTTCCACAAAATCCACATCTGAGTTTTCCACAAGGGAAAAGCTCCGATGTGGATTATTTTGTGGAAACATCCCCCGGAAAGGTGTGCTATAATAAACCTAATCAAGCATGTATCCATATATTTAAAG
This sequence comes from uncultured Lachnospiraceae bacterium, assembly GCA_902803635.1. Classification (GTDB taxonomy): domain Bacteria; phylum Bacillota; class Clostridia; order Lachnospirales; family Lachnospiraceae; genus Chordicoccus. Next base: position 4,287 of record CADCQU010000182.1, read on the forward strand.
ACTTGGAGGTTGTATGGTTGCCATTGTTCCCAGCGGTGCCGAGCCGCACGACATGACCGTCCTCTCCGGCGAATTTCTGGATGTCTACCTCCCGAAAGCCAACGGAGAGTTTGTCAAAATCTATCTCTGCTACCTTCGGCTGCTCCAAAAGTCCGCCGACAAGGAGGTTGCCGTCTCCGACATTGCGGACCGTCTGTCCTGCACGGAGAGGGATGTGGTTCGTGCGCTCCGCTACTGGGAGGGCGAGGGGCTCATCTCCCTTGCGGAGAAGGATGCCGCCCGCGTCAGGGATGCGTCCGCCGCCCTTCCAGAAAAAAGCGCCGTCCGAGGCAAGCTGTCCGGCGAGGCATCCTCTCCCGCAAAGCCCACTCCCTCCTTCACCCTCCACGGCGAAGGGCCGGAAAGGCCCGCCCAGCCAAGCCGCGAGGAGTTCGAGGAGCTGGAGAAGAAGGAGGAAGTCCGGGACCTCAACTTCATCGCCGAGCACTATTTCCAGCGCACCCTCACGAAGAAGGACCTGGAGACGATCGCCTATTGCTATGATGCCCTGCATTTTCCGTATGAATTGGTGGACTACCTGATTGAATACTGCGCGGACCAGGGGAAGACCTCCCACCGCTACCTCCTCACCGTGGCCCTCCGCTGGCACGACGACGGCATCTCCTCGCTCCAGGAGGCCAAAAACCTCACGGACCGCTACCAGCGGGAGCAGCGGCAGTATTTCGACATCCTCCACGCCCTCGGCATCTCGGGACGTTCGCCGATTACGAAGGAGGTCCAGCTCATGGACCGGTGGCTGAAGGACTACGCCCTTCCCATGGAGGTTATCAAGGAGGCCTGCGCGCGGACGGTCCTTGCCGCCTCCCGCCCCACCCTCGCCTATGCCGGAAAGATTCTTGACAAATGGCACGCGGCCGGGGTAAGGTCCATGGAGGACGTAGCAAGACTCGATGCCGAAACGGAGAAGAAGACGCCCGCCGCGGCTCCCGTAAAGAAGAAGGGTGCTCCCGGGAGCTTCTGCGATTACGAGCAGCGCTCCTTCGACTACAGCCAGGCGGAAAAGCTGCTGCGCGGCTACACCCAGAAGGAGGAGTGCGGATGACCGTGGCAAATGCCGACGCTGCTCTGTTGCCGCGTAAGTCCGAAAATCCCGGAAGGAGGAATGCGAATGACCCTTTCCAATGCAGACTATGACATTTTGATGCGCGAGTTCGAAGAGACCCGGGACCGGCACCAGAGGGAGCGGGACGAGCGGGTGCGCGCCGCCGAGGCCGAGATTCCCGAGCTGATCGAATTAAACGACGAGCTCCGGCAAAAGAGCCTTGCGGCGGCCCGCCAGAAGCTCTCCGACCCTTCCGCCGATACCGGCTGGCTCTCGAAGGAGACCGCGCTCATCCTTGCGAGGAAGCGCCAGCTCCTCCTGTCCCACGGGTACGCGGCAAATGCCCTCTCCCTGCAATATGACTGCCCCGCCTGCGAGGATACCGGCCTTGCAAATGGCAAGCCCTGCCGCTGCTTCCAGAAAAAGGCCGCCCGGCTCCTCTCCCGGGGGCTTCCGCCGGAAAGATTGGAGGAATTTCCCAGCTTCTCCCACTTCTCATTTGCCTGGTATTCTGCTACAATAATAGATGAATTTTCCGGGAAGTCCCAGCGCTGGCTTGCCGAGGAAGCCGTCCGGAGGGCCATTTGCTTCACGGAAGAGATCGGGAACCCCGACAACAACCTGTTCCTCTACGGGAACGTGGGGGTCGGCAAGACCTACCTCCTCCTTTGCATTGCCGAAAGGCTCCTGTCTAATGGGTATCCCGTGTACTACTTCGATGCCGGCGGCCTCTTCGACCTTCTGGCCGACGCCGCCTTCCGGAGGAACGGACGGACCGCGCAGGACGCGCTTTCCGTAAGCCGCTGCCAGGTCCTCCTTCTCGACGACCTCGGTACCGAGCACACCAATGCATTTGTCAAGGCGGAGCTCTTCCAGCTCCTCAACGAGCGGCGGAACACCGGCCTCTCCACGGTCGTCTCCTCCAACCTGGATCTCAACGGGATCGGAGACCTCTACGGGGAGCGCGTCAGCTCCCGCCTCATCGAGAGCAACACGCCCATCCGCATGGTCGGAAGCGACATCCGCCTGCAGAAACGGCTGTATGCCAGCGCACCCTAAGGATTTTTTAACCTGCTCACCCCAAACACACGGAGGAAGCCATGAAAACATCGGAAGCAAAAGACACCCAGGCAAAACCGGTCCTGAAGACGTCCCCGGACGGGCGTCTCGCCATCATCCCCTTAAAGAGCACCGAGGCGGTCGGGGCAAAGATTAACGATTATCTCGTCAAATGGCGGAAGGACCGTGTCAAGGAGGGCCTCGTCCCGAACGACAACGGCTATTCGCGCAGCTCCTTCCTCATCGAGGCCGCAACGCCGCGCTTCGGCTCCGGCGAGGGCAAGGGCACCATCAAGGAGAGCGTCCGCGGCGACGACCTCTATGTCCTCGTGGACGTGTGCAACCACTCGCTCACCTACCGCCTCGCCGCCTACGAGAATATCATGTCTCCGGACGACCATTTCCAGGACTTAAAGCGCGTCATCGCCGCCGCCGGCAAGAAGGCCCACCGGATCAACGTCATCATGCCCTACCTCTATGAAGGCCGCCGCCTCCTTCGGAACGGCCGCGAGTCCATCGACTGCGCCCACGCGATGCAGGAGCTGGCCTCGCTCGGCGTGGAGAACATCATCACCTTCGAGGCCCACGACCCGCGCGTGCAGAACGCGATCCCGCTCTACGGCTTCGAGTCGATGAGCCCGACCTACCAGTTCCTGAAGGCGATCCTCCGCCTCGACAAGAACCTCATCCTTGACGACGACCATTTGATGGCCGTCAGCCCCGACGAGGGCGGCATGCGCCGGGCCATTTATCTGGCAAATGTCCTCAACGTGAACATGGGGATGCTATACAAGCGCTACGATTACACCGTGAGCCTGCCAAATGGCAAGCACCCGGTGGTGGCCCACGAGTTCTTGGGCCCCGAGGTGGAGGGGAAGGACATCATCATCATCGATGACATGATCTCCTCCGGCGACAAGGTCCTGGAGACCGCCGACCAGTTAAAACGCCGCGGCGCGAAGAAAATCTTCATCTGCGCGGCCTTCGGCATCTTCACGAACGGCCTGGCACGCTTCGACGATGCCTACGCGAAGGGCATGTTCGACCATCTCATCACCACGAACCTCGTCTACCAGCCGGACGAGCTCCTCCAGAAGGAATATTACAGGGGCTGCGACATGAGCAAGTACCTCGCGCTCATCATCGACACCCTGAACCACGACGCGTCGCTCTCCGCCCTCCTCAACCCCATTGACCGCATCCAGAAGGTTCTCCAGAAATACAAGAACGGGGAGGCAATCTGAAGAAAACGGCGGCTCGCCGCCCACGCAAAAAACCGCGGCAAATGCAGAACGCATTTGCCGCGGTTTTTTTATTCACTTGTATTACACGCACTCCGCCACGAGCTTCCCGTCCACAACATCGATGCGGATGGTGCTGCCCTCGTGGGCATTTCCGCCGAGGATCTGCCGCGCGGCGAGGGTCTCGACATGCTGCTGGAGGTAGCGCTTCAGCGGCCGCGCCCCGTACACCGGGTCGTAGGCATTTGCCACGGCAAATTCCTCCGCCTCCGGGGTGAGCTCGATGGTAATCTGCTGGTCCGCAAGCCGCCGGTTGAGGTCCGCCATCAGGAGCCGGACGATGCCGCCGATATTCTCGCGGGTGAGGGGCTTAAAGACGATGACCTCATCCAGACGGTTCAGGAATTCCGGACGGAAATGCATTCGGAGTTCATTTGTCACCATCGAGAGGGCGTCGTTGTCAATCTCGCCGTCTTCGCCAATCCCGTCAAGGAGGTACTGGGCGCCAATGTTCGAGGTCAGGATGATGATCGTGTTCTTGAAGTCCACGAGCCGCCCCTGGCTGTCGGTAATGCGCCCGTCGTCGAGCACCTGGAGGAGCACGTTGAAGACATCCGGGTGGGCCTTCTCAATCTCGTCGAAGAGGACGACCGAGAAGGGCTTCCGCCGCACGGCCTCCGTGAGCTGCCCGCCCTCGTCGTAGCCGACGTAGCCGGGAGGCGCCCCGATAAGGCGCGAGACGGCAAATTTCTCCATGTACTCGCTCATGTCGATGCGCACCATGTTGTTCTCGTCGTCGAAGAGGCTCGCCGCCAGCGTCCGCGCAAGCCCCGTCTTGCCCACGCCCGTCGGCCCGAGGAAGAGGAAGGAGCCGATCGGCCGCTTCGGATCCTTGATGCCCGCCCGCGACCTGAGGATCGCGTCCGCGACCTTCTCCACCGCCTCGTCCTGCCCGAGGACCCGCCGGTGCAGCTCCTCCGGCAAATGCAGGACCTTCGTGCGCTCGCCCTCGGTGAGCTTGCTCACCGGGATGCCCGTCCAGCGGGAGACGATGCGCCCGATCTCGTCCTCGGTGACCTCCTCGTGGACCATCGACAGATCCCGGCCGCGGACGTGTGCCTCGGCCTCGGCGAGAGCCTTCTGTACCTTGGGCAGCTCGCCGTACTGGAGCTGGGCTGCCTTGTTGAGGTCGTAGGCGCGCTTGGCGATCTCGATCTCGTCGTTAATCCGGTCGATCTCCTCGCGGTATTTCTTCAGGCTCTCGACCTCCTTCTTCTCGTTCTCCCATTTGGCCTTCTGCGCGTTGAAGGCGTCCTTCATCTCCGCAAGCTCCTTCTGGAGATTGGCCAGCCGTTCCTTGCTCAGGCTGTCAGTCTCCTTCTTCAAGGCCGCCTCCTCGATCTGCATTTGCATGATCTTCCGCTGCTGCTCGTCGAGCTCGGTCGGAAGGGAGTTGAGCTCGGTCTTGATGAGGGCGCAGGCCTCGTCCACAAGGTCGATGGCCTTGTCCGGGAGGTAGCGGTCGGTGATGTAC
>CADCQU010000183.1 GCA_902803635.1 uncultured Lachnospiraceae bacterium
CTCGGTATTTTATTTCATTTTCGCCAATCCATTAGTGACAGTGCTCATTGTTCAGTCTCTACTGTTTTATGAACACTGCCCTAACCCGGCGGGGTGCTTTTATTCACAGAGCCGCGTAAGGAATTTAGCTGCCTTCGTCAGCACGCGGCTCGCGAGGAAGGGTAGAGGTTCGGCGTTCGCCTCCCTCTACCCTATTTATATACTACCTGTACACATCACAGCTTCAGCACATCGCTGAACTTCGCGTGCTCCTTCACCTTCATGGTGAGCTCCGCGAGCCTCGACGTATCCCCGAGCAGGATCACGCCCACGAGGCGGTTGTTCTCGAAGGTGTACTTCTCATACTGCTTCTTCCGCGCATCGGAAATCTCCACCGTGCGGTAGACCTTGTTCGGGTTCTTGCCCGAATCGCCGATGGCAAAGAGCGAGGTGCCCATACCGTTGAAGGTAAGCGCGCCGTCCACGGTCTCGTAGGCCACGTCGTCGCCCGCCGCGTTGGCGCCGGCCACCTTGCCCTGCTCCACCGACTGACTCCAGAGCGCATAGTTGATGCCCTTGTACTCCGCGCAGTCGCCCGCCGCGTAAATATCCGGGACATTTGTCTCCATCTTCTCGTTCACAATGATCGAACGGCCGATTGCAAGGCCCGCCGCCTTCGCGACGTCGAGGTTCCCGCGCACGCCCGTCGAGACGATGACCAGCTCCGCCGGCAGCTCGCGCCCGTCCGTAAGGACCACGCTGTTCTCGGTAATCTTCGCCGTACTGGAGGCCGTGAACACCTGGATGCCCGTACCCTCGATAATCTTCTGCAGCATGTCGGAGGCATTTGCATTGAGCTGGCGCTCCATCAGCTTCGGGGCAAATTCAACGACCGCGACTTCCTTCTTCGCACGGCGAAGCACCCAGGCCGCCTCAAGGCCCAGAACGCCGCCGCCGATGACGACCACGTTCTTCACGTTCGGAAGCAGGGCTTTCACCTTGTCGGTATCCTCGATATTACGGATCGAGATCACGTGCGGCTGGTCCGCGCCCGGAAGCGGCGGAACGAAGCAGTACGCGCCGAGCGCATAGACGAGCTTGTCGTAGACGAGCTTCATGTCCCCGCAGGTCACTTCCTTCTTCGCCGGGTCGATGCCGGTCACCTTCGTCTCCGTCACCACGTAAATATTGTTGTCCTCGTACCACTTCGCCGGCTCCACCGCCATCTGGTCGTCCGAGAAATCCGAGAGCAGTGCCTTCGTCAGCATCGGACGGTTGTACGGCAAATGCTTCTCCTCCGTGATGATGGTGATTCCGCCGGTCGTATCCCTCGCCCGAATGGCCCGGGCCGCCTCAAGGCCGGCCGCGCCGCCACCCAGGATGAGGTACTTCGTGTCGGTATCCTTCTTGTAGATCTCGCCCTCGTCGTCCACGGGCACGAAATTCTCCGGTCCCACGCCGCAGACCGGGCAGACATCGATCGAGCTGTCAAAGATCGCGCCGCAGACAAGGCACTTCACGAGCTGCCTTGCGCCCGCCTTCTTCGGAACCTTCTCCTTGTTGAGAAGGACGCAGCCGAAGTTGAAGCCGAAATCATAGGCGTCGGCGAGCTGATTCTCGTCGGGCTTGAAGCGGACACGGTAGCCGTCCAGCACCTTCATGCCAATCTGCTTTAAGCGGCCGATGATGTGCGGAACGCCCTCGCCGGACCAGCCGTAGGAGCCGAACGCCGAACCCAGCTTCCCGCGGAAGAGCGGCGGGTACATGCCGAGCGTCAGGTTGTAGACCGGCTCCAGGGCCTCGCCCAGGATCGTCGGCGTGCCGAAGAGGTAACCGTCCGCGCTTGCGAAGTCGGCGGCTAGATTTGTCTTGTCGTCAAAAACAAGGTCGTAGCGGTGCACTTCCGCGCCGGCATCCTCGACGCCGCGGGCAACCTCCTCGGAGAGCATCCGCGTGTAGCCGTAGGCACTGACGTAGGGCATGACCACCAGCTTCTTCTCGCGCTTTGCGGGAGCCGCGCACCACTCCTTGTACCAGCCGAAAACCTGGTCAAGGTGCGAATCCAGCACCGGCCCGTGGCCGCAGCAAATGGTCTCAATCTCAAGATCCTTGATCCGGTCGAGCGCCGTGCTCATGTACGGGCGCTTGAACGGTCCGATGATCGCGTCGAAATAGTACTTCGTGGCCTCCGCGTAGCCGGCCTCGTCCGTCACCGTCGAGCGAAGCACGCCATCCGCCGAATAGTGCGAGCCGAAGGAATCGCAGGTAAACAGCGTCTTGACTTCCGGGCAGTACGTGTACATGGTATCCGGCCAATGCAGATTCGGCAGGATCATGAATTCCAGCGTCTTGTCGCCGAGGGAGATGCGGTCGCCCTCCTTCACGGCGATGCTGTTGAAATCGGTGTTGATGATGTGCTTGAGGAACTGGATCGCCGTCCCGGTCGCCACGATGGTAAGCGACGGATTGACCTCCAGAAGCTTCACGATCGTGCCCGCATGGTCCGGCTCGGTGTGGTCCATGACCAGGTAGTCAATCTCCTCGATGGAGGCCACGGACTCAATGTACGCGCGCATCTCCTCCCAGCACTCCAGCTTCGAGGTCTCGAACAACGCCTTCTTCTCGCTGCCCTCCAGAAGGTAGGAGTTGTAGGACGTGCCGAACTTCGTCTCCATAATGATATCAAATACCCGCAGATTCGGATCCAGAACCCCAGTCCAATAAAGGTTCTTCTTGATTTGTAACGCCTGTTTCTTCAATTGCGTAGTCTCCTTTCCCTGCGGCCTTGCCGCAGCCTACATATAATCATCTTCATGCGCAATTTATGCATTTCCAAGAAATAAAATCCTGGAGCGCACTCGATGTCCCTGAACTTAATCGCCTCCGGCGATAGGGATTATTAAGTAATTATAGCATTATTGACAAATGAAAGAAAGCAAAATCGAGAAGTTTCGTAAAAATTAACAGATAAATCCGCTCCCCAAAAGCTCCCGTATCTCCTCGATCCCCAGCGCCCGGAGGTGGGCGAGCTTGTTCCTCGCGTCCTTGCACTTCACGAGCCTTGCATATTCATTCGCCTTCACCTTGAGGCGCCCGCTTGCGACCATGAACACCAGCGTCCCCAGCTCCACGTCCTTCGGATCGTCAAATGTCTCCCCGAAAGGGGCCGTGACCGGCAGCTCCTTCGCGATCGCCTTCGTATACTTCCGGGCAAAGGCCCCGCGAAATTCCTCCACCAGCGGGTACAGCGTCTTAATCTGCGCCCGCCAAATGAGCCGCTCCGCCTCCGCCTCGTCCGCCGGGCCGACAAATGGCTCCCCGTTGCTCCGCCAGGCATTTTCCGTAATCTCCCTGAGCGTCCCCCACGGATTTTCTAAAAACTCCTGGTATCTGTCAAGGCACTCCGCACACAGCTCCACGTCATTGCCGGCGACATTTGCCGCCAGCTCCGCAAGGTAGTGCTTCATGCCCACCTCCTCCCGCACCGTGGAAGAGGCAAGCATCGAAAACACCATTCGGTCATATTCATTGATATACTCGTCAAGCGACATTGAGCGGATTCCCTTTCTGGAAATCTTCGACCGCTCCCCCCGCCATTCCAGGACAAAGGCGGCTGCCTCCTTCTTTTGCTTCCCGCGTCCGACAAGGTACTCTGAAACGAAATCCGTCCATGCCTTCAGGGCCTCCGCCGTCTCCACCTCCACCCAAAAATACTTGGAGTGGAGCGAAACCCCATCATTTTCCGCCAGAAAATTGGCAAATGTCCTCGACGGCCGGTAGAGTGCCCGTATTTCCGGTATACAGTACTCCTCAAATAGATATTTTCCCGGATTTTCCACCTGAGAAATACGCTCCACGCCCTTCGAGGCGTCCTTCTGCTCCACCTCTTCCTGCACCGCGAAGGCAAAACCCGAATACCAGGGGATCCTGTGCGCCTCCTGCAGGAGGACGCTCTTCTCGTCGAGGAGCGCATTTGCCACGTCCTCCACGAAGGCAATCGCGTCCGGAACGCGCTCCCACCATATTCTCTCCATTTTAGCCCTCCATATACTTCAAAAGCTCGTCCTCAACCTCAGGGCCGGTTCCCAGCATCTGGAAGAAATTAAAGCGTGTAAACAGGTAATGCTTTCCGTCCGCGCTTCGAAGAACATTCAGTTCCCGAAGCTCCTCCATGAGGGCCGCCACTTCGTCGACATCCAGCCCGGAAATTTTTCCAATCAGAAGCTCGCGGGCAGTCTCCAGAACATCCGCCGCCGTGTAGCCCTCCCGGTAGCCATTTTTATGGTAAAGATAGGCCACAAGAAGCGCGAGGATGAAATAATAGTTGTCGCCGTCAATCTCCAAAGTAATGAAGAACTTCTCGCGAATCTGCTTCATGAATTCCGGATCCGCGAGAACCTTCTTGATGTGCGCCTCGCTGATATCGTAAATCGGCGTATCCGCCTCATTATAGCCGGCATAATCCCTGTTGCGCATCGCCTCCAAAAGCTTCCCGCAGTACATCTGGATGAGACCAGGGAAATAGTTCGTACTGGCCAGAATCAGCGTGACCAGGGACTGCTTGTCCTTCGGGAACCGAAGCCCAAGGTAGCGGAGCGGGGTTTCCAAAAGCTCGCGGGCTTCCTCCGTCTCGAAGGGCTTGACCGTCATGGACGCGATGTGGGTGAGGCCGCTGTTGCTGCTAAGGGCCATTTTCCGCTTGAACCGCACGATGTCCCGAAGCCCCGCCACGACAAATTTAAAGCGGTTCTGGCTCTCGACCTGGATTTCCTTCAGCGCGTCGATCGGACGGAACTTGACCGCCTCGCAGCTCTCGATAAACGCGTCGCCCTCGTCCAAAAGAAGGAGCAGGTAGGGAATGCGCTCCTTCTCATCCTGCAAGCGGACGCGAAGGATACGGGAAAGCTCCCCCCAATCCTCCGTATCCGGCTCTGTCTCCAGCACATGCTGGTCAAATAGCTCGCGGCCGACCTTCCTTGCCGCCTCCCTGTAGTCCAGCTCCTTGATGTCAACATAGACGGCCCGATCATGGTTCTCATTCCGGTCAATGTCCTCCTTCGCCTTCTTGAGGAGGGCGGATTTGCCAAGCTGGCGGCCGCCGTAGACAAGGTTCACGCCGCCGGGTGCCTTGATTTTCTCCAGTTCGTTCCGCCTGCCAATAAATATCTCCGGCGGCATATAATTTGCAGATTCCCATACATAGGGCTGGTAATACCCAAATGGCATCACGAGGGACATGAGCATGCGGTTGTTCTTCGTGCTGTCATAGTGCCGGATGAGGAACATCATCACGGTCCTGTCAACCACACCCATGAAGCGGTCGCCCAGACTGTTTTTCGACCGCCGGGCCAGGCGCCTGCGTTCGGCCAGCGAAAGCGCGTGGTCCAGCAGGATCAGGGTGTGCTTTGCATTTCCAATCTCCCGCATGAGGTTGATTAGCCCCTCCGCGTTGTAATTTCCGTAAATGCAAACCACACGGAAGCCTTCCCGGAAGACGCCGCTGCCGAAGGCCGCAATCGGATGCGCATAATTCATTTCCTTCTTCTCGTCCGAAGCCACGGCTTTCACCAGAAACGTCTCAAAACGCACCGCCGTCTTCTTCTGCTCAATCTCCACGTCCGGGAACCCAAAGCAGTCAAGCAGCCGCTTGAGCTGGTTCTCGTTCATATGTCCGCCCGCCGGAAGCCAGTTCTCCACCATGCGACGGATGCCCTTGTCCTCCTTGTTGCGGATCCGCGCAGTCACCAGCTTCGTAAAGTTCTCCCGGTGCGAGACGACCGGCTGGTAATACTCGCTATAGTTTTCGAGGAAATCCTTCAGGAAGTCCTCCTCCACAATCTCCTCATAGTCCTCCTCCGCAAGCGAGGCGCGCGCCAGCAGATCCTCGGCCACGGTGTAGTTCTGCTCCTGGATCATCCCCTCGATCCGCCGCGCCCACTTTTCCTTCGCCTCCATCGTGAGGCCGGCCACCTGCGTCTTCCGGAACGTCTCCAGCTGCCCCCGGAGGTCCGCCTCGCGGCTCTTCGCCGACTCGCGGATCTCCTCAAGGTAGCTCTCCATCACCTTCTTAAAGAAGCCATAATTTGCCGTCCGGCCCGCCCACTGGTACCATATATCGACAATTTGCAGAATCTTCTCCTTTTTGTCCTCATTGGAATTGTCAATCTGTCCATAGCTCTGCGCCAACTCCAGCTCGCCGATAAAATCGGTTTTGCAAATGTCCGCGCTCTCCTTTGCGAAGCTGATGCCTTCCTCGATCGGCTCCGCCCGTTCGGCCGCATCAAATGTCTCGTCCATGTCCGAAAGGTACGTGTTGATCCGCCGCGCGGTCCCGTAATCATCGCCCTGGCCGGCCAGGATTTCCTCCAGACGGCCCGTGTAGCTCGTCGAACCCTCCTTCCGCTTCTGGACGTGGGCAAGAATCCGGTACGTCGGAGCGATCTTCGCAAGCGAGGTTCCGCGGACGTCTAGATCTGGATAGAAATTTTCATCCAAAACAATATCGTCCGTCAGAAGGAAGGGGACATAGAAATATCGCCGTTCCTTCTCGTCAAATTTCCCTTCAATGCACCGGCGGATTTCGAGCAGTGTCGTCTCCAAAACGCGGAGGCCCGCCTTCCGCTCCCGGGAAAGCTCGTCCTTCCGCAAAGCCGTCCGCAGCTCGGCAAGCGCAGACTCAACATTTGCCAGCAAGGGCTTCCGTACCTTCTGGTACGCCGCGCTCCCCGCATCGCCCGGCTGGCTGTCCGCTCTCTCCAAAAGGACGCTCCAGCGCACAAGGATTTGGACGGCCTTCGTCGTCATGTTCGTGATGTTGCTCCGAAGATGACTCATCAAATCCTCGCGGCGGCGCATTGGCATGCTCTCGCCTGCCTTCTCCCAGAAACTTACAATATATGCCCAGAGCTTGGCCTCGCTGATAGCATCCTCCGAGATTTCCTCCCCGTCCTTCAAGAATTCCTCGGCAAGGAAAGCTCGCATGAACGCGGCCTCCTTCCGCTGGTCTTCCACAACGGCCTTCAGGTAACGTCCGAGGGCACCGTCCGGCGCAAAAATGGCCTTTTTCGTCTCCAAAAAGCGCTTTTGGCTGGCATTCTCCTTCTTGCGGCCGAGCACGAAGTTGTCATAAAAGTCCTTCGCCTCCCGCCGCGTCTTCTGAATATCCCGGTCAAGCTCCGCCTGGTTCTTGGCGTGGTAGTCCGCGTAGGCGTCCATGCCGATTTTCTGTTCATCCTTGAATTCCATGAGGGAATAGAGGACGTTGCCGAGCGCGGGAAAGCGACCCAGAACCTGCGAGCTCTTCAGGCTTTCGTAGAGCGATTTGACCTGGTAATCGTAGCGGACCTGGTTCGAGAAAAATGTCCGGAGCGCGATAGCGATGACGATGGAATCGTCAAAGGCCCCGCCCTCCGAGATGCAGGCAAATGCATTTTCCGCGGAGTAGGTGCAGTGCCCCATCGGGTCGTGGAGCGCGTAGGCCAAAAGCTCGTAGAGCTTCCTCGCCTCGTCGTCCACCTCCGCCGCAGCCCGCGCATAGGCCGCCGCCGCGTGGAGCTGTCCTTCCGCAAGCAGAGAAGCCACCTGCGCCTCCACCTCTCCAGGGGCAAACGGGGACTTAACCGCCGCCTTCCCCGCAGAAACCGCCACAGCCGCAGGAACCGCTTCCTTCGTTTTCCCCGCATCCACCCTGTCATCCTGAGCGAAGCGAAGGATCTCCTCCGGCGATTCCTCCTCGGCCTTTGCCTCGGCCTTCATTTCTGCCTTTGCTTTCTCTGCTTCCGTTTTCTCTGCTTCCGCTTTCTCAATTTTCTCTGCTTCCGCTTTCTCTGCTTCTGCTTTCTCCGCCTCTGCTTCCTCTTCTTCCGCTTTTTCTGCCTTCTCTATCTCTACCCTCTCTATCTCTGCCTTCTCTGTCCCTGTCTTCTCAATCTTATCTGTCTTCTCTACTTCTTCCTTCTCCGCCTCTGTCTTCTCCGCCTCGGTAGCCTCCGCTCCCTCTGTCGCTTGCTCGCTCTCTACAAGCACTCGCGCTTCCACGGCCTCACCACCCGGATACCGGAAGAAACCGCGCTCCGTAAGTCCGTATAGGAACACGCGCACGCCCGCAAGGTCAATTCCCCTGCTTTCGGCAAATGCCTCCGCCACGGCTTTGGCCCTCTCTTTGTCCATTCCCGCGACTACAAGCGCGTTCAGGCTCTCTATTTTCTCGTAAAGCTTGCCTGCAGCCGCAAAAACCTCCCCGGCATCCTCGCTCGTCTCCCAGAACGCGCCAAATGCAAACAGACAGTGCGTTTGATCCTTCTTATCAAGAATCGAGAAATAAAAGGCTTCCGAGAAAAGATCGCAGTTTTCCTGAAACATTGGCGCCTTCCACTCCCGCTGCATTTCTGCTCGGAGCGCAACCATCAGTTCGGCAAAGGCAACCCTTGTCCCGACGTATGCATTTGCAAGCTCCGTGCTCTCGTCCAGCCCACTTAGGGCATTCTGCGAAACACCGACAAAGCGGCTCGCATCCTTAAAGGTAAGCGCCTTCCGAAGCCGCGGGGACGAGCAGTAATACCCCTCCACCCCGCCAAAAGCATAGCTTCGAAGATATCCCCTCC